>SLIH01000455.1 GCA_007135745.1 Halomonas sp.
GACAGAGTCTCTTCGCCCTGTTCCCACTTCGCCGGGCAAACCTCATTCGGGTTCGCACGCACATACTGAGCCGCCTTCACCTTGCGCAGCAGCTCCTCGGCGTTACGGCCGATGTTACCCGCATTGACCTCAACGATCTGGATCTTGCCATCCGGATCGATCACGAAAGTACCACGCTCGGCCAGACCGTCTTCCTCGATCAGAACCTCAAAGTTGCGGGAAATGTTCAGAGTCGGATCCGCCAACATCGGGAACTGCAGCTTACCAATCGTCTCGGAGCTATCGTGCCAGGCCTTGTGGGTGAAATGAGTGTCTGTGGAGACACTGTAGATTTCCACCCCCAGCTTCTTGAACTCTTCATAGTTATCCGCCAGATCACCCAGCTCAGTCGGGCAAACAAAAGTGAAATCGGCGGGATAGAAGAAGAAAACACTCCACTTGCCCTTCAGTGACTCTTCCGTCACTTCGATGAACTCGCCTTCGTAATAGGCCGTTGCTTTGAAAGGCTTAACTTCAGTGTTGATCAGGGACATCTTGCGATAGCCTCCTTGTAAAAGGGTTTATGGGTCGGTCCAAAAGCGCGGAAATAGTAAGCATTCTCGATTCGCGCGTTAAGCGACAAGAGGCTATCACAGTTATTAGAAAAAACTATGGGAGTTGCGGGTTGCGGGTTGCGGGTTGCGGGTTTTGTAGGGTGCGGTGAATGGAATGAACCGCACCAAGTGTCAAGCAAGGCACCTTGGTGCGGTTCGCTTTGCTCACCCACACCCTACCAGCTCTGGGGGCCTGCTTGCAGGCGATTTCCCGGCCTGACACCAACACCATCATGATCGCGCGCAAGACGCGCTCCTGCGCCGGGCGGACCGGCTCAGCAGCAAGCCCAGCAGAGCGAAAGCCGCCAGCAGCGGAAACACCGGGTCCCGAGCGCCCGGCCCAGAAAGACTGCAGCCCAGGATCGAATCCGATCCGGAGCTTGAGGATTCCTCCGCTGACTCCTCCATCTCCACTTCCACGCCGGTTGCCTCCATCTTCAGCAGCGCCTGCCCTACCTCAGCGGCATCCGCACCCGACTCGGCCCGCCACACCCAGCGCAACTCATCCGTATCCGCCGGAACGCCCACCTCGAACGTTTCCCAATCCGTCGTCAAACCTTCAATAACCTTGCGCACCCCGTTTTCAGTACGCACCTCCAGCACACCCCGCGCACCGGCCTCAAAACTCCGCGCCCCGAACCTTACGCCAAAATCCTCGGAGCTGGCATGCACCAGCGTCAGCACGGATTCCTCATCCCCGAATACCGGACCACTGATTGCCACCGGCCGATCTTCAAACAGAACCTCATCCTGCACAGTCCATCGGCTGTCACCACTCGTAAGGTACTCACCCTCGGGATCTCCCAGCGCTTCCGCCAACCCGAGGGGTGGCTCCCGCCAGAGCTGCACATGAGGCATGGAGAGGCGCAGCACCCTCGCGTTTTCACGCTCATCGTGCACACCGGTGGGATGATCGGAAACCTCGTCGTTAACCTCCGGGTTGGAAAAGTTATCAAGGCGGCGACAGGCACCCAAAGCAGAGGTGACACTCTCGCAGGCCCCGTTCTGGGTCATGATGGTCTGAAAATCATCTTCCACGAAATGCCCGAAGGCAAACTCCTCAATGCTGTTATCGGGATTCTCGGCGTTGTCCGGATTGTGGCGCAGCCCCATATTGTGCCCAAGCTCATGAGCCAGAGTCTGGCTCCCCAGGCAGGACTGGTTAGCCGCAGTAACCGAATAGTTGAAATCCCAGGCATCCCGATATTGGGTCAGCAACCACGCCAGTCCACAGAAGTCGCTGTAATCGGCGATCAGTGCCGAAAGATCGGCAGAGTGCAGCTCAGCAAGACGCTCTACCCAGGGGTCATCCGTGAACTGCTCCAGACCTTCGTTCATCCCCTCGGTATCGTCCTCAATAAAATCATCCCAGCGATAGATTCCCATCAGCCGTAGTCGGTTCGACACCTCACTGTTCCTCAGCGCCGTATTGGCCGAATCCACCGCATTCTGCATGGCGAGCCGCAGATCCTCCTCATCGCTGTAGCGATCAATGGAGGCCTGGGTATAGAACATCAGCAGGTCGACTTCGGCCTCGCCATTGGTCTCGTCATTGTGCGAATGGGAAGTCGGCGGTGAATAGGTTGAAGACTGTGGCGCCGCGATGGGCTCACCTGCTTCATCCCCGGATTCTTCAGGAATGGGCGGCCCACCTTCCGGATGGGAAGCGGGCAGTTTCTCCGGATTAACCTGATCAATCCAGCTCTGCCCCTCCGAGTCGGTAAACAGCAGGTAGCGCTGGCGATCCAGTTCCAGGCGGCCACGGATTCGTTGGTTACGGACCGTCAGCGTGGCCAGCCCCTGCTTTCCAGAGTCCGTGTGAACCTCACCCCGCCAGGTAAAGGTGCCACCATCGCGCTCTTCCACTTCCAGGGTGTGGAGGATGACGCTGTGCCCGGTACCCAGATCGGCCTCAAAAACACCCCCCGAGGTAAGCTGTTCCGCATCGAAAGTCATGCCGTAGCGATCCGCCACATGCTCCGGACGGTCAGCCGTTTCTGTGGCAGACACAGTTTCCAGGGCCAATTCACTGGCCAGGGTCCAGGGTGCTGATAACAGCAATGCCAGCAGCCATCCGGTACAACTTAGAAACCGGTAATTCATATGACCTCTCTCAAACTGATAGAAGGCGCCCAGCCCCGCAAGCACACAGCATTCCCAGCTGAATGGGTACTTTCCGCAATCCGGCGATTGCTTTTCTTCATCCCCTTACCTATTTGCACGATACGCTTCAGCAACGGGTTCCCGATCAGTCCGGGACTCTGGGTGGATGCCCGGGACGTGCTTCCTCCGGTGCCAGCTGCAATAACCAATGCCCCTCCCCACCACGGGGTGCGATCCGGAAGCTGTTACCCTCGAAACTGAAGGATCCCGTGTATCGCTCTCCGACCCGGCTCAGGGTCAGCCCGGTTACAGGGTCATTCCCCATGATCAGCCGCCCTCGCCAGATACTGGGGGGTTCCCCCACGGTATCGCTCACCCTGAAACCCAGAATCCTGCCATCTGGCAGCGCAATGAAAGCGCTGATCTCCTGTGAATCTGAGACGTGCGCCAGGGAATCCGGGTTCGCTTTTATTCGGTAACCCTTTGTTACTCCCTTGGGCAACTCGGCCTCGGGGACAGAGTCCGTAACAGCGAAAACCGCCTGCGTGGTCTTTTCACCGGAGTTCCCACCGAAGGAATAACACCCAGTCATCCCTGTCAGCAGCGCAATGACCAAAACGGCCCATGGCAGCCGTGGTCCCGCATAGCGGCTATCGTATCCGGAAAGCATGCAAACTCACCCCTGAACCGTTAGGATTTCAAAGTAGACAAAAGTAATAGTAGCCGTGGCGGATCACCGTCACCAGGACGCCCACCAGATGGTTACGAGCGGTTACAAATCAGGGCCACCCTGCAGAGCGATGCGGGAGTCTCTCTGATAGGGTCACACACAGATCACAGCCATTTTGAACAGCTAAAAAGACAACCAGAAGGAAGGCATCGGCATTAAGCACAGCGACGACCTGAGCATTCGACTGCGCCATGAAACCCATGTGGAGCATGAGCAGATCGAGGCGCAACTGGACATTCCGAACCGAATCACGGATCCATCCGCCTATCGGGCGCTACTCTCGGGATTTCTGACCTTCTATGAGCCCATGGAGCATGCCCTGTCGAAGCTGGACTGGGATGGGGCGGGGATCGATTTTAAAAGCAGAAGGAAAACACAGTTGCTGGCCGCAGATCTGCAGGCCTGCGAGGTGAACACAGCTGACCTGCGACGCTGCCGGACATTGCCGCCGGTCACCACGCCCGCCCAGGGGTTGGGCTGCCTCTATGTCATGGAGGGAGCGACCATTGGCGGACAGGTGGTGCACAGGATGCTGCGCAAACACCTGGGCCCATGGATTGATGATCGCAGCCGCTTTTTCCAGTGCTACGGTACCGAGAAAGGCAACCGCTGGCGGGAGTTCAGGGAAGCCCTCGACGCCTTCGGGGCAGTCCATGATGAAGCGCTTCAGCAGGAAACTATTGATTCCGCCAGAACGACCTTCCGCTGTCTGCGCCAGTGGTTGGATCAACACACAAACCATCCACCCTCAGAGCTCTGACGCGAAGGCATAACTGACACTGCGCCCGAGTTCATTCTTGATGTAATACATGGCGTGATCCGCTGCCCGCAGCAGACTGTCCGGATCAGCTCCGTCGTCAGGATACAAGGCAATGCCAATACTGCAGGAAACCCTGATCTCAGGCTCCTCAAAGCGCATTGCCTGCATTTCCTCCGCCAGCCGTTGGGCGCAGGCAGCGCCATCGGATCGCGCAGATTCCGAGTCCTTGAATCCTTCGAGCAGAAAAACAAATTCATCACCTCCCACCCGGGCGGCGGTATCGGTCTCCCGCAGAATCCTGTCAAACATCTGCGCAACCTGCTCCAGAATATGGTCACCCACTTCATGACCATACCGATCATTCACCGGCTTGAAGCCATCAAGGTCCAGAAAGAGCACAACGAAGTGCTCTTCCGTTCGCTTGCCCCGACGAAACGCCTGGTTCAATCGGTCATGCAGCAGTAGCCGATTGGGCAACTGGGTCAGCGCATCATGATGAGCCCGGTGACGAAGCAGCCGCTCCACCTCGCCAGCCAAATGCCGCGCCAGACCGCTCATAAGGCGCTCAGCCGCCAGCCGGTGCCCCTCGCCCCAGGGCTGGCTGCATCCACGCAAGTCCAGCTGCCAGGACGCGAAGGATCGGCGCGGATGAACGCGGGGCAGTCCCTGATCCTCAATCACTTGATGGGGGTTGTCCGGATCGCCAGCCCAGACTTCACTGCGAACCTTCTCCTCACGCACAAAGAGAATCGCGTCGTCACGACCACTCGAAAGTCGCGCGTAGAGAAAGCCACCCAGCCAATGGCGTCGATCATGGTCAGCAAACTCAGAAATTCTGCGGCTAATCTGATCGCAGATGACGGGGCCATCCCGCGCCTCGTCCGCCACATTTTTCTCGATCAGGCTCATGGCACCAGAGGGAAGTTCACGGCCCAGAAGCACTTCCTCTGCGTGCAACCGGATCACCAGCGCCTGGGCATCGAATGCCTCCAGAAGCTCATCATGCTGGCGCAGTGTCGCCAGCAGGCCCTCCCGCTCAAAATCCAGATCTTTAAGCACATCCCTTATCCTGCCAAGGATGCGATCCGCTTCACTGCGTCTTTCACGTTCGATTGTTACCTGCAGTGCATCACCACTGACCTGCGCCGCCATCTGCAGATAGGCCCGGAGAAAGGGCGGAACATAATGCGCCACCGGATGATGCGCCAGCACCATCCCCCAGAGCGCGCCATCCACCATAAGCGAGAGCGACAGGCTGGAACGAACGCCCATGTTGCGCATGTACTCCCTGTGAATCGGCGAGATACTGCGAACGCCAGACCAGGTCATATCCAGCGGTGCTCCTGTCTGCGTATTATGCTCAGGCACCAGAGGTACCGGCACATAATCAACATCCGGGGTATGGCGTACGGGATTGATCGCATAGAGGGCTCTGGCCTGGGCAGGGATATCCGAGGCAGGGAAACAGTGGCCCAGATATGAAGGCAAATCTCCGGTGCGACATTCGGCCACCACTTCGCCATTCCATTCTGGATCAAAGCGATAGGCCATGACATGCTCGTAGCCGCTCCAGCAGGCGACTTCGTCCACCAGCGACTGAAGGACCTGGCGGCTGTCATAGGATTCCCGCAAACCCGTCAGGAAGCGGTCCAGCGCAAGAAACAGATCCTGTCCTTCATCGCGTA
>SLIH01000128.1 GCA_007135745.1 Halomonas sp.
TCCGGATCTGATTAAAGGCGACCAGCGGTTTGATCTGGTGGTCGCGAATATGGTGCTGCATCACGTGGCCAGCCCGGCGAACATTCTCCGGGACAGTGCCCGCCTGCTAAAACCCGGCGGGCGCCTGATCATCAGTGAACTGTGCCGACATGAACAGGCCTGGGTCGGAGACAACTGCGGTGACATCTGGCAGGGCTTTGAACCGGAAGAACTGACGGGCTGGGCCAGCGATGCCGGGCTGGAAGCGGGTGAAACCCTCTTCATCGGCCTTCGCAACGGGTTCCAGATCCAGGTCCGGGAATTCACACGTTGAACACTTTCAACGACCTTCACCAAGGAGGAACAAAGCATGAGTGACTATAGTCTCTTTACTTCCGAATCCGTGTCCGCGGGACACCCGGACAAACTGTCCGACGCCGTTTCCGATGCGATTCTCGATCGCATCCTGGAGGACGACCCCTACGCGCGGGTTGCCTGTGAAACCGTCGTTAAGACCGGCATGTGCCTGATCGCCGGCGAGATCACCACGACCGCCAACGTAGACTTCGAAGAAGTCGCTCGTAAGACCATCGTCGACATCGGCTACAACTCTTCTGAAGTTGGCTTCGACGGCAACACCTGCGCATTCATCAACGTTGTTGGCAAGCAGTCTCCGGACATTGCCCAGGGCGTTGACCGCCAGAAGCCGGAAGACCAGGGCGCTGGGGACCAGGGCCTGATGTTCGGCTACGCCTGTAACGAGACGGATGTACTGATGCCCGCTCCGATCTGCTACGCCCACCGGATGGTGGAGCGCCAGGCCGAGCTGCTGAAGAACAACGAACTGCCCTGGCTGCGTCCCGACGCCAAGAGTCAGGTCAGCTGCCGCTACGAAGACGGCAAGGTCACCGGCATCGATGCCGTGGTCCTGTCCACCCAGCACAGCCCGGACGTTTCCATGAGCGACCTGCGTGACGGCGTCATGGAAAAGATCATCAAGCAGGTTATTCCGTCCGAGCTGATTCACAGCGACACCAAATTCCACATCAACCCGACCGGCAACTTCGAAATCGGTGGTCCGGTAGGTGATGCGGGCCTGACCGGCCGGAAGATCATCGTTGACACCTACGGCGGCATGGCACGCCACGGTGGCGGCGCCTTCTCCGGCAAGGACCCGTCCAAGGTTGACCGCAGCGCGGCCTATGCCGGCCGTTATGTGGCCAAGAACGTTGTCGCTGCCGGTCTGGCCGACAAGTGCGAGATCCAGGTGTCCTACGCCATCGGTGTTGCCGAGCCGACATCCATCTCCATCAATACCTTCGGCACCGGCAAGATCGACGATCGCGAGATCGAGAAGCTGGTTCGCAAGGAATTCGACCTGCGTCCCTACGCGCTGACCCGTCAGCTGGATCTGCTGCACCCGATGTATCGCAACACAGCAGCCTACGGTCACTTCGGCCGCGAGCCGTTTGAAATGACCGTTGGTGGTCGCACCTTCACCGCCTTCCCCTGGGAGAAGACGGACAAGGCCGACGCACTGAAGGCTGCCGCAGGCATCTGATTTCTCGGGCGGCCACGCGCCGCCCTGACCTCTTTCGAATACTGAATTTCAACGCATTAAAAGCAGGAGACGCTCAATGCAAGCGCTTGACAGCAACTTCACCGACTACAAAGTCGCAGACATCGACCTTGCCGGCTGGGGCCGCAAGGAAATCGCCATCGCCGAGAGTGAAATGCCGGCTCTGATGAAGCTGCGCGAGAAGTATCGTGCTCAGCAGCCGCTCAAGGGCGCCAACATCATGGGCTGCATTCACATGACCATCCAGACCGCGGTTCTGATCGAGACTCTGAAAGAGCTCGGTGCCGAGGTTCGCTGGTCTTCCTGTAACATCTTCTCCACCCAGGACCAGGCCGCAGCGGCCATGGCCGCCAGTGGCGTGCCGGTTTTTGCCTGGAAGGGTGAAACCGAGGAAGAGTACGAGTGGTGCCTCGAGCGCACTGTCGGCGCCGATGTCGACGGCTGGGAACCCAACATGATCCTGGACGACGGCGGTGACCTGACAGCACTGCTGCACGACAAGTACCCGGAAATCCTCAAGAACTGCCACGGCATTTCCGAGGAAACCACCACCGGCGTTCACCGTCTGCTGGAGATGATCGAAGAAGGCTCCCTCAAGGTACCGGCGATCAACGTCAACGACTCCGTCACCAAGTCCAAGAACGACAACAAGTACGGCTGCCGCCACAGCCTGAACGACGCCCTCAAGCGCTCGCTCGACCACCTGATGTCCGGCAAGAAAGCGCTGGTTATCGGCTACGGCGACGTGGGCAAGGGCTCCGCCGCTTCCCTGCGTCAGGAAGGCATGATCGTTCGCATCTCCGAGATCGATCCGATCTGTGCCATGCAGGCGTGCATGGACGGCTACGAAGTGGTTTCTCCCTACATCAATGGCGAGAACAAGGGCACGGCCGACTGCATCAACAAGGACCTGCTCCAGGACACTGACGTACTCGTTACCACAACCGGTAACGTGGACGTGTGCGACAAGCACATGCTGAGCGCGGTCAAGTCCGGTGCGATCGTCTGTAACATCGGTCACTTCGACAACGAGATCGATACAGCCTTCATGCGCGAGAACTGGGAATGGGACGAGATCAAGCCGCAGGTTCACAAGGTGTACCGCGACAAGTCCAAGGACGACCATATCTTCCTGCTGGCCGAAGGCCGCCTGGTTAACCTGGGCAACGCCACGGGTCATCCGTCACGGATCATGGACGGCTCCTTCGCCAACCAGGTCGCGGCTCAGATGTACCTGTTCGAGCGCAAGTTCGCCGATCTGCCGGAAGACCAGAAGAAGGACAACCTCTACGTTCGCGTGCTGCCCAAGCAGCTGGACGAAGAAGTGGCCCAGTACATGGTTGAAGGCTTCGGCGGTACCATTACCCGGATGACGCCGGATCAGGCCAAGTACATCGGCTGCGATGTCAAAGGTCCGTTCAAGCCGGAAAGCTACAAGTACTGAACCCTGTCGTTCAGTCTGAAGAGCAACTGCCGCCGGGTGCTTCGGCGCCCGCGGCAGTCCGGGCTTGAATCAGCTGACAGCGGGCCGCGAGCCCGAAAGGAACAGAATCATGAAGAGCCAAAAGCAGTTCAAGCGACGCTTCAGTTTTGAGTTCTTCCCGCCCAAAACCGAGAAAGGTGCCGCCACGCTTCAGAAGACGCGTGACCGACTGGCAGAAGTCAACCCTGACTTCTTTTCAGTGACCTTTGGCGCCGGTGGCTCGACGCGGGAGGGCACCAAGAACACCGTCATTGATCTGAACAGTCAGGGCATCTCCACGGCCCCACACCTGTCCTGCGTGGGATCCGACAAGGAAATCATTTCCGAATTGCTGGACACCTACAAGGCCAACGGTGTGGACCGGATTGTGGCACTGCGCGGCGACATCCCGTCGGGCATGGGCAATACCGGCTATGGCGAGATGCGCTACGCCAATGAACTGGTCGAGTTCATTCGCGAACACAGTGGCGATCACTTTTCACTGGAAGTCGCCGCCTATCCGGAATTTCACCCCCAGGCACCCAGTGCCGAAGCGGACCTGGTGAACTTCAAGCGGAAGGTGGACGCGGGCGCCAACAGTGCCATTACGCAGTACTTCTTCAACGTGGAAAGCTACTTCTATTTCGTCGATCGCATTGAAAAGATGGGGGTCGACATCCCCGTGGTTCCGGGCATCATGCCCATCGTCAACTTCCAGAAACTGATGCAGTTCAGTGAAATGTGCGGTGCCGACGTGCCGCGCTGGATCCGCAAGCAGATGGAAGCCTATGGCGACGACACCGAATCGGTGAAGAAGTTCGGCGAGGAAGTGGTCACCCGCATGTGCGACCAGCTCCTCCAGGCCGGCGCACCGGGGCTGCACTTCTACACCCTGAACCAGGCCCAGACCAGCCTCAACATCTGGCACAACCTGGGACTGGACCAGCAGCCGGAAAAGATCGCCTTTTGATTGCGGTTACAGGTCGCAGGTTACAGGTCGCAGGTGATACCCCCTGTAACTTGTAACCTGCAACTTCCCTCCCCAAACTTTCATTCCCCTGCCTTTTCACCGTATCATTCCCCCCCATCCTGTTGTCCGACAAAGCACTCAAGGAGGCCGTCTTGACGTCCAACCGGGAAATCATTGAGCGCGATCTGAAGCACGTCTGGCACCCCTGTACCCAGATGAAGGATCACGAGTCACTGCCACTGATTCCCTTCCAGAAGGGCAAAGGGGTCTGGCTCTATGATTTTGATGGCAACCGTTACATTGATGCAGTGAGTTCCTGGTGGGTGAATCTTTTCGGTCACGCCAACCCGCGCATCAACGAAGCCATCCGGCGTCAGACGGAGACCCTGGAGCACGCCATGCTGGCGGGCTTTACCCACGAACCGGTGATATCGCTGTCGGAACGCCTGGCTGAGGTGACACCCGAAGGGCTGAACAAGTGCTTCTACGCCGACAACGGTTCTTCGGCCATCGAAGTGGCGCTCAAGATGAGCTACCACTATTTCCGCAACATCGGCCAGCCGGCGAAGAAAAACTTCATCAACATTTCCAACAGCTACCACGGTGAAACCCTGGGCGCCCTGGCGCTCAGCGACGTCGGCCTCTATCGCAAGACCTATGAGCCGCTGCTGATGGAAATGCTGACCGCCCCCGCGCCGGATGCCTTCAACCGCGAGGACGGTGAAAGCTGGGAAGACTACGCCCTGCGCCAGTTCGAGCACATGGAGCAGCTCATGGCCGATCACCACCAGGAAGTCTGCGCCGTGGTGATTGAGCCCCTGGTGCAGTGCGCGGGGCAGATGCGCATGTACCACCCGGTTTACCTGAAGAAGCTGCGTGAGGCCTGCGACCGCTACAACATTCATCTGATTGCCGATGAAATCGCCGTGGGCTTTGGCCGCACCGGCACGATGTTCGCCTGCGAGCAGGCCGGTATATCACCGGACTTCATGTGCCTGTCCAAGGGACTCACAGCGGGCTATCTGCCGCTGTCCGTTACCCTGACCACGGACGAGGTGTATGAAGCGTTCTATGACGACTTCGAGACCCTCAAGGCCTTCCTGCACTCGCACAGCTACACCGGCAACCCCATTGGTTGCGCCGTGGCCGAGGCCACCCTGGATATTTTCCGTGACGATAACGTCATTGAAGCCAATCGCGAGAAGGCCCGGATCATGGGCGAGAGCGTCCAGCACCTCTGGGACCACCCCAACGTGGGCGACATCCGCCAGCACGGCATGATCCTCGCCATTGAGCTGGTGAAGAACAAAAAGACCCGAGAGCCCTTCCCCTGGCAGGAACGGCGTGGCCTGCGGGTCTATCAGCACTCCATTACCCGGGAGGCGCTGCTGCGCCCACTGGGCAACGTCACCTACTTCATGCCGCCCTATGTCATCAGCGAAGACGAGATCCGGCACCTGGCCCGGGTGGCCACGGAAGGTATCGAAAAAGCAGTTCGGGACTGAACACGATGCGCAACCCCCGCATTCACACCGAGGCGCCGCTGAAACCCGGCCAGAGAACCGAACTGACCGGCAACCCGTCCAATCACGTGGCGCGGGTGCTGCGGCTTCAGCCCGGCTCGGAGCTGGTGCTCTTCAATGGCGATGGCTGGGATTACCCCGGGGTGATCGAGGAAGTTGCGCGCAAGGCCGTAACGGTTCGGGTGTCCGACCCGGTGGCTCCGGGGACCGAGTCCTCGCTTGCCGTTGAGCTGGGGCAGGTCATCTCCCGGGGGGATCGCATGGACTATGCGGTGCAGAAAAGCGTGGAAATGGGCGTTGAACGGA
>SLIH01000159.1 GCA_007135745.1 Halomonas sp.
AAGATTATTGATTTCGGTTCCGTTCGAGTCTCGGGAATTGACGAAGTGGCACTCCCGCTGGAACGGGATCGGATCCTCGGCACCGTCCATTACACTGACCCTGCCCTGAGATTCGGTGAATCCAGTGGCGTGCGCAGCGATCTTTTCTCTCTGGCCACCATCACCTATGAACTCATGACCGGAAATCTCCCCTATGGGAAAGCGCTTGAGAACTGTACGCGGGAAGACCATCTGGAGCGGCTCCATTACATTCCGGCGGACCGATTCGATCCGACCATTCCGGTGTGGTTTGACCGGGCACTGGAAAAAGCCCTGTCGCCCATTCCATCGGATCGCCAGAGAACTCTTACCGAGTTCCTGAAGGATCTCTCCGAACCCAACCCTGAGCTTCTGGAACCGCGAGGGCATAAAGACAATGAAAACCTGAAGACGAGCCTGGTTTTCTGGCAGATCCTCTCGGGTATCTGGCTAATCTCGCTCATATTCTTTATTGTTGCATTCTGGCTACTGGATTAAATGCAAGGAATCCCTGAATGAATCCATTACCGAAATTCCCGCTGCCTCCACCCCCCTTCCCGTCCCCGGGCAAGGCTTTCCGTTTCCTTGATGAGCGCACTCCGGTCAGTCTGAAGCAGATCCTGATGGAACCCCTTCTCAACCGGCTCTTTGCCGAGGGCATCCGCGAAGGCGAGTTTGAGGAAGTGGAAGGCCGAACCGTGCGCCTGGAAGTGACGGACCTCGATGGCGGCGGCGTCACCCTGGGCTTCTGGCTGAACCGCCTGAGGCTTGTGGAAGCCGATGGCGACGTGACAATCCGCGGCGACTGGCGCGCCTTCCGGGATCTGGCCGAAGGCCGGCAGGACCCCGACACCCTCTTCTTCCGACGCCGCCTGAGCATCGAGGGGGATACGGAGCTGGGGTTGGCGGTTAAGAACCTGCTCGACGGAATGGAGTGGGGTTGGAAGGTAGCAAGTAGCAAGTAGCAAGTAGCAAGTAGCAAGTAGCAAGTAGCAAGTAGCTTTTATTGTGCGAGCCTGCTTGCAGGCGATTGAAAGGGGGTACAGGTCGCTGGTTTCAAGTCTCAGGCAAGCATCACCTGCAACCTGAGACTTGCGACTTGCAACTCGAGAAATCGCCTGCACGCAGGCTTTTATGTTTCTTCCCGGCAGGCCAGGCCCACTACTCCGGTACGCTACACCCGATCCATCCCCGCACCACCATACCAGTACCCGTTACAGTCGGTGACTTCCCGCAGTGCCAACGGATCGCGCTCGACGGTTTCGCCATTTCGGGCGCGGTCGAAGTCGCGGACTACAGCCTCCATATCGGTGTCCTCGGGGCTTATTCTCGCCACGGACACGCCCATGCGCTGCATATCAGCCACTTCCGGCAAAAGGTTGTAGCGGGTGCCCGACATGGTCTGGATTCCGTTCAGCGTGAACACATCCCGGGATTCCTGGGAGCGCATGGGAAGCCCACCCGGGTACTGCTGGCACACGAACTCGCACTGGTCCTTGGGCAGGCCGTGATGACGCGCGGTGAAACAGCGGGCGGACCAGGCCAGGGGGAGATGGCCCCAGGCGAAGACTTCTGTTTCCACGGCGCTTTCCGAGATTGAGGGATCGTCGAGAATACCAGCCAGCGTATCCCGTGAAAGCTCCACTGGCATGCACCAGCGGGACATCCCATGGCGTTGGAGCAGTTGAAGGGTGCGGGCATTGTAGATATTGACCGAAGGTCCGGCCACATAGGGCTGGCCCCGCTCACTGAGCAACTGAATCGCACTCTGGTCATTGGCTTCCACCAGAAACTCATCGTTGTGCACGATACGCCTCAGTTGCCGCAGATCCGCTTCCGATTCAATCAGCGCCTGAGTGGACAGCACGACGGACTTGCCTGCCTGCTCGAGTTCCCGTGCCAGACCCAGCCAATCATCGGGTTTCATTTCCCGCCGGCGCGCACAGACGGTCTCCCCCAGATAGATGATATCGACGGGCCAATCTGCTGCCTGGGAATAAAAATCCAGCAACCGCTCACGCGGCCAGAAAAACAGAAGCGGTCCCAGAGAAAGCCGCATGGTTACCTCCAGCGTCGCTCGTAGGCACCCAGCGTGGTCTGGCTGCCTTCGGAAAGTTCGTCCAGACGCTGCTCCCAGCCTGTCTGGGGTCGAAAGGTGCCGACGCCTCGCTCAAGCTGATCCAGGGCCTGTCGCCAGACATCGGCCACTTCCCGGGTATAGGCCGGGCTGCGTTGGCGGCCTTCAATCTTGACCGCCGCAATCCCCATATCCCTGAGTTCCGGCAACAGCTCCAGTGTATTGAGGCTCGTAGGCTCCTCAATGGCATGGTAGACCTCGCCGTTAACCTCGAAACGGCCTTTGCAGAGCGTCGGGTAACCGGCGGGCTCATGGGGCTGGTAGCGGTCAATCAGCACGTTGTTCAGACGTGATTCAAGCCCCTGCTCGGTTTCCTGCCAGCGAACGGCTTTCGCCGGAGAACAGGCCCCGCATTTGTTGGGAGATTCGTCCGTGAGGTAGGAAGAAAGCGAACAACGGCCTTCCGCCATAATGCAGAGACTGCCGAAGGCGAAAACTTCAAGTTCGACCGGACTGTGAGCTGCCACTTCGCCGACCTGTTTGAGTGACAGAACCCGGGGCAGCACCGCCCGACGGATCCCGAACTCCCGATGATAGAACCGGAGCGCTTCATAACTGGTGGCGGATCCCTGCACGGAAAGGTGACGGGCAACCTGCGGATGCTTTTCCGCCGCATAGGCGAGAAGCCCCATGTCGGCAAGGATGAGAGCATCCACGCCCAGTTCCGCCGCCCGATCAACGGCCTCTGTCCACTGCTGCCAACCCCCTGGCTGGGGATAGGTATTGATGGCACAGAAGACCCGAGTGCCGCGCTTATGCGCATAATCAATCCCGGACACAGCCCGGCGCTCGCTGAAATTCAAGCCGGCAAACTGGCGCGCGTTGGTATGATCTCGAAAGCCGAAATAGACCGCATCCGCGCCCTGATCAACAGCGGCCTTGAGCGCGGGCAGACTCCCGGCGGGACAGACAAGTTCCATGGCAGGCCTCCCTGATGGTATTGATCAGGGAGGCTATCAGGTTCGGGGCCGGGCGTATTTGACGAGGCTCATCCGTTTGGCGGAAGGCACCCGGCATTGATCATGCGGCTATCGGTCCAACCCAAGAGTATCCAGGGTGTAACCACGGATCTCGCGCAGCAGAGCCTCTTCTTCAATCAGGGATCGGCCGTAGGAAGGAATCATCTCCTTCATGCGACTTTTCCAGGGTTCGCTCTGCATACGATCGCCAAAACAACGCTCAAGTACGTCGATCATGGCGCCAGCTGCGGTCGAGGCGCCCGGGGAAGCACCCAGCAGTGCCGCGAGAGAGCCATCTTTCGCGGCAACCACCTCGGTGCCGAACTGCAGAACGCCCTTGCCCCTGGCATCCTTTTTGATCACCTGAACTCGCTTACCTGCCTGCTGCAGCGTCCAGTCGTCGGATTCCGCCCTGGGATAGAAATTACGCAACGCCCCCATGCGCTCCTCGGCGGATTGGAACACTTCACCGATGAGATAACGCGTAAGGTCCATGTTGCTCATGCCGGCCCCGAACATGGGGCCAAAGTTGTTCCCACGCAGGGACGAGAAGAGATCAAAATAGGAGCCCTGCTTGAGGAACTTGGTGGTAAACCCGGCAAAAGGCCCGAACAGCAGCGCCGGCTCACCGTTGATGATCCGTGTGTCCAGATGCGGCACCGACATCGGTGGTGCCCCCACCGGCGCCTTACCATAGACCTTGGAATCATGCTTCTGGACGACATCGGGCTTGCGGCAAACGAGCCACTGGCCACTGACCGGGAAACCGCCATAGCCATGGCTTTCACTTATGCCCGATTTCTGCAGAAGTGGCAGGGCGCCGCCCCCTGCTCCAATAAAGACGAAACCGGCGCTGATCTTGCTGGTTTCACCCGTTTTCTTATCCCGCACGGCGACACGCCAGTCCCCGTTGTCGCGGCGCTTCATGGTGGTGACCGGGCAGTTGAGCATCAGATTGAAATTGGGCTGGCTCTGCAGGTACCGGACCATCTCGCGTGTCAGGGAACCGAAATCCACATCGGCACCATAGCGCACCCGGGTTGCCGCCACCGCCTGCATGGGATCCCTTCCGTCCGTAACCAGCGGCATCCACTTCTCAAGGGTTCTCGGGTCTTCGGTGTACTCCATATCCCGGAACAGGTGGTGAGCACTGAGCAGTTCATGACGACGCCGGAGAAAGGGCACGTCGCGCTCACCCCAGACGAAGCTCTGATGCGGTGTTGGATTGATGAACGCCTTGGGCGCGGGGAGGGCCCGACTCTTTACCAGATAGGACCAGAGCTGCAGCGAGACCTCGAAAGCCTCATTGATCTGCAGGGCTCGCTCAATGCTGACATCACCCTCAGGTGTTTCGGGCGTGTAATTGAGTTCGCAATAGCCCGCATGGCCGGTTCCGGCGTTGTTCCAGCCGTCGGTGCTTTCATGGGCCACATGATCAAGTCGCTCCACCAGAGTGATGTCCAGTGACGGATCGAGCTGACGCAGCATTACCCCGAGGGTAACGCTCATCACGCCGCCCCCGACCAGAAGCACATCGGTCTTGATCTTTGCCATGAAATCCGGTCCTTAGCACTCTGAAAACTACGGAGGCGATTCTACCAGAACTCTGCTCTGGTTTCGTCTCTCCAATGATTGGTGACACAGCTACAAAAACGGTTACGAAGTCACCGTACCGGTCGATCAAACATCCATGCAGAATTGGAACCAAGACATCAGACGTTGCGTCAATGAAGACAGCGAACTGACCTGAATGTCCTTTGCAACCACCTGTGGGCCAGGCCCAGGTGGGAGCGAAAACATCTGGCAATCAGCGAGGAGTCGACATGCCGGTGCAAGAGAAAACCCGTGACCGCCTTCAGGGTTACGCCATCGTCCAGATCACGGAAACCGACAGCAAGGGCACAGTGGTCATGGAGACCTGGGCGCTGACTCACGAAGCCGGTGGTCACCTCGATGAGTTTGCGGAATACCCGGACGCGGTCAGAGCGCTGAACCGGCTGCTCTCCCCCCTTCCCGGCCTACCCGTCAGTCGCTTTGATCGGGCTGTCTGAATCTTTATCCATGTTTTTACAAGGAAGCTTGCGCCCCGCTTAAAGGTGTTTAAACTAGGACGCCATGGGAAAGACAGCCAAAATCGTCATCACCGTTGCCACCCTGCTCATTGCGGGACTGCTGATATTTTCTCAGCTGCCCATGCGTGGTTATGAACGGGACCTGTCCAAGATCGGTGAAGGCAAGCCCGCCGTGGTTCTCGGGTTCGAAAACCACTCCCCGGTAGGCATCGAAGCCATGGACCGTATCAGCCAGGTGCGCGAAGACTACGAGCACTCGGCACTTTTCCTGGTCGCGGATCTCATGAGCGAAGAGGGTGAGGAATTCGCCCGTCGCCACGGAACCCACGATGGCTTCATTGCTCTGTTCGACGCCCAGGGCAATCGCCTGGACGTACGCCAGGTACCGGAGGATCAGACGACCCTCCGGCGCTTCCTGGAGAGCAACCTCGATCTCTGATCAGAACGAAGCCTGCACCCACAGCCAGAGCTTGTCCGTGTCCTGACTGAAGTCATCCGCGTCGTAGCTGGCCGCCTTGGCGCCAAGGGTGTAGCTGTCGCTGAGCGCATAGGTGGCCTGCAAACCAAACTCCGTGCCGTAATCAATGCTGCCGGCATCGCTCTCGAAGTTGTGGTAAAC
>SLIH01000242.1 GCA_007135745.1 Halomonas sp.
GCCGAGGAAGGCAAGCTGGACCCGGTCATCGGTCGGGATGATGAAATCCGTCGCACCATTCAGGTGCTTCAGCGCCGTCAGAAAAACAACCCGGTGCTGATTGGTGAGCCCGGTGTCGGTAAGACCGCCATTGTCGAGGGTCTGGCCCAGCGTATTGTGGATGGCGAGGTGCCGGATGGCCTGAAGGACAAGCGGGTACTGGCGCTGGATCTTGGTTCACTTCTGGCAGGTGCGAAATATCGGGGTGACTTCGAAGAGCGACTGAAGGCGCTGCTGAAAGAGCTGTCCAGGGAAGAAGGGCAGATCATCCTGTTCATTGACGAGCTGCACACCATGGTCGGCGCCGGCAAGGCGGAAGGTGCCATGGATGCGGGCAATATGCTCAAGCCTGCCCTTGCTCGCGGTGAGCTGCACTGTGTCGGCGCGACCACGCTCGACGAGTATCGCGAAAACATTGAAAAGGATGCAGCCCTTGAGCGGCGCTTCCAGAAGGTGCTGGTCAATGAGCCCAACGAAGAAGACACCATTGCCATTCTGCGTGGCCTGAAAGAGCGCTACGAGGTGCATCACGGTGTCGATGTGACCGACGGCGCCATTATCGCTGCAGCCAAGCTCTCCAGTCGTTACATCACGGATCGCCAGCTGCCGGACAAGGCCATTGATCTGGTCGATGAGGCGGCCAGTAAGATCCGTATTGAAATGGACTCCAAACCCGAGTCCCTGGACCGTCTGGAGCGTCGCCTGATTCAGTTGAAGATGGAACGAGAGGCCCTCAAGAAGGAAACGGATGACGCCTCGCGTAAACGCCTGGAGGAACTTTCCGAACAGATCAGTGAGGTGGAGCGTGAGTACGCGGATCTTGAAGAGGTCTGGAATACGGAAAAGGCTTCCCTGCATGGCGCCCAGAAAATCAAGGAGCAGCTCGAGGAAGCGCGCATTGAACTGGAGAATGCGCGACGTGCGGGTGATCTTCAGCGGATGTCCGAAATCCAGTACGGCAAGATCCCGGAGCTTGAACGCCAGCTCGATATGGCCAGCCAGGCCGAGATGATGGAAATGAAGCTGCTGCGCAACCGGGTCACCGACGACGAGATTGCCGAGGTGGTCTCCAAGTGGACCGGTATTCCGGTATCCAAGATGCTGGAGGGTGAGAAGGAAAAGCTCCTGCGTATGGAGGAAGAGCTGCATCATCGGGTCATCGGGCAGGACGAGGCGGTCAGCGCCGTCTGTAACGCGGTTCGCCGTTCACGGGCGGGGCTTTCCGACCCCCACCGGCCCAATGGGTCCTTTCTGTTCCTCGGGCCGACGGGTGTTGGTAAGACGGAGCTCTGCAAAGCATTGGCAAGCTACCTTTTTGATACCGAGGAAGCCATGGTTCGCATCGACATGTCCGAGTTCATGGAGAAGCACTCCGTGGCTCGGCTGATCGGGGCGCCCCCTGGTTATGTGGGGTATGAGCAGGGTGGCTATCTGACCGAGGCGGTGCGCCGCAGACCATACTCCGTATTGCTCCTGGACGAAGTTGAAAAGGCCCATGGCGATGTCTTCAACGTGTTGCTTCAGGTGCTTGAGGATGGGCGTCTTACCGACGGCCAGGGCCGGACGGTTGATTTCCGCAACACGGTCATCGTCATGACGTCCAACCTGGGTTCTGACCTGATCCAGAGCATGTCCGGAGAAGGGCAGTACGAACAGATGAAATCCTCGGTCATGGACGTGGTGGGCACACACTTCCGGCCCGAGTTCATCAACCGGGTGGACGAAGTGGTGGTCTTCCATCCCCTGGGTACCGAGCAGATCGCAGCCATTGCCCGGCTGCAGATCGAACGGCTCAACCAGCGTCTGGCCGAGCAGGATCTGGCACTGGAGCTGACCGATCAGGCCATGGAGAAGCTCGCCGCGGTGGGTTATGACCCGGTCTACGGTGCCCGGCCGCTCAAGCGTGCGGTTCAGCGTTATCTGGAGAATCCGCTCTCCCAGCGGCTGCTGCAGGGTGAGTTTGAGCCTGACTCCACCATTGTGGTGGATGCTGAAGGGGATGAGTTCCGCTTTTCATCCCGCTCCTGACACCTCAATGCAGAAGCCCCCGGCCTTGGCGGGTCGGGGGCTTTTTGTGTGCGATGCTTTAGGGCCGGTGCAGTCAGCAGTTCTCGTCAATGATTCCCTGCAACCTCTCTCTCTGCTCTTCCATCTCCTCGGGCGTCAGGAAGCGCTGCTCTCCGTCTTCCTCAACACGAACACGATTGTATGAGTCCAGCGTTTCCATGCCCTCCCGGGCACGCTCGCAGTTCTGGCGGCGAATTTCAGCCAGAACTTCCGGATCCTGTTCCGGGGCGCCTTCGGCAGTGGCTTCATCGGATTCTGCATCGTCGTCGGGGCGCTCGGGGGCAGCCTCGTCCACAGTTTGGGGTGAAATCCCCGTGCCCGTCGTGCGTGTGCGCACGCCGGTCTGTTCTGCCTGCTGACCAGGAGGCGGTGTTTCCGAGTAATGGACGTTACCTTGCTCGTCCACCCAGCGGTAGACGTCGCCTGCCTGCACGCTCAGGGAAGCCAGAAGCAAGGAAGTTAAAAAAAGTCGGATCATAGTGGGCACCATATTGCCTCGGGGTTCCGTGTTTCGCCTTGTATTGGGGCTACCTGTAAATTTAGACCACTACTCGAATTCCGCAAAAAGCCGCCCCCGACAGCGCCTTACGGTTGACACTGAATTATACCCTGTCAAAATTGTTGATTGCCTGTATGCAGTTGAATTGTCTGGGTGGCAACCCCGCCTCTTTCCGTTCTCCTGCACCCATGCTGGATGCCCGGGCCCTTCCT
Source organism: Halomonas sp. (assembly GCA_007135745.1). Classification (GTDB taxonomy): domain Bacteria; phylum Pseudomonadota; class Gammaproteobacteria; order Pseudomonadales; family Oleiphilaceae; genus Halospina. Next base: position 2,818 of record SLIH01000242.1, read on the forward strand.
CCCGGGCGTTGGTTGCGCGCAATCAGGCTGTATGCCGGTACCCTCAGGATGCAGCCCGTCCGGAGATAACCTCCCTGTCGCGCCAGTATGGCAACAAGCCCGATTCAGCTTCCACAAGAAGCCGTTTCCGCGGGGCTCAGGCTGAAAACGAAAACTGAACATTCACTGCTGTAAGAGGGTAGTTACCGTGGAATTACTGTCTGGTGGAGACATGCTCGTCCGCGCGCTGAAGGACGAGGGTGTTGAATATATTTATGGTTATCCCGGCGGCGCCGCGCTGCATATCTACGACGCACTGTTTCGTCAGGATGATGTCAAACACCTACTTGTAAGGCACGAACAGGCCGCCACCCATATGGCGGATGGCTACGCCCGTGCCACCGGCGAGCCCGGCGTGGTTCTTGTAACCTCGGGACCCGGTGCAACCAACACCATTACCGGCATTGCGACTGCCTCCATGGATTCCATTCCCATGGTCGTCCTCTGCGGTCAGGTGGTTTCCAGCCTGATCGGCGAGGACGCATTCCAGGAAACCGACATGATCGGTGTGTCGCGCCCCATCGTTAAGCACAACATGACGGTGCGCCATCCTTCCGAGATACCGACTCTGGTCAAGAAGGCCTTCTATCTCGCCAAGACCGGACGGCCGGGGCCTGTTGTCCTTGATATTCCCAAGGATATGACGGCGCCGAACGAGCACTACGAGTATCATTATCCGGATAAGGTCTCCCTGCGCTCCTACAATCCCGCCATGCGCGGACACGCCGGCCAGATCAAGAAGGCCGTGGACATGCTGCTTGCTGCCAGGCGCCCCATGATCTATGCCGGTGGTGGCGTCATTCTTGGCAGGGCATCAAAGGAGTTGACCGATCTGGCCCATGAGCTGGGTTATCCGGTCACCAACACCATTATGGGGTTGGGAGGTTTCCCGGCAACGGATCCTCAGTCGCTGGGTTGGCTGGGTATGCATGGGAGCTATGAATCCAACATGGCCATGCACCACTCGGACCTGATTCTCGCTGTCGGTGCTCGATTTGATGATCGGGTCACCAATGCCACCGACAAATTCTGTCCGGGCGCTAGAATTATCCATATCGATATTGACCCGGCGTCCATCTCGAAGACCGTTCAGGCGGATGTTCCCATCGTCGGGCCGGTGCATTCCGTACTGAGCGAGATGCTCAGTCTGGTTCGGGAAAGCAGCGCCAGTCCCGACCAGGAGGCGCTGGATGCCTGGTGGAAGCAGATCCGCGAATGGGGCAAGTACCGTCCAAGGTACTACTACGAAAAGAATGATGATCACATCATGCCCCAGGAGGTCATCGAGGCCCTTTACAAGGTGACCAACGGCGACGCTTACGTCACATCGGATGTGGGTCAGCATCAGATGTTTGCGGCTCAGTACTATCCCTTTGACAAACCCAATCGCTGGATTAACTCCGGCGGCCTGGGAACCATGGGTTTTGGTTTCCCGGCGGCGATGGGTGTCAAACTCCATTTTCCTGACGAGGAAGTGGTCTGCGTTACGGGTGAGGGCAGTATCCAGATGAACATTCAGGAACTGTCGACCTGCAAGCAGTACGATCTGCCGGTTAAGATCGTAAACCTCAACAATCAGGCGCTGGGCATGGTGAAGCAGTGGCAGGACATGAACTACGAAGCCCGCCACGCGCATTCGTACATGGATTCGCTGCCTGATTTCGTCAAGCTGATGGAGGCCTATGGCCACGTAGGGATCAAGGTAACCAAGCGCGAGGAGCTGATGCCTGCGCTGGAGAAAGCCTTCGCCATGAAGGATAAATTGGTTTTCCTTGATATCTACGTGGATCCGTTCGAGCACGTCTACCCCATGCAGGTGGCGCGAGGCTCCATGAAAGACATGTGGCTCAGCAAGACGGAGAGGGTCTGACATCATGCGGCGCATCATCTCGATACTGATGGAAAACGAGCCCGGTGCACTCTCGCGTGTCGTCGGTCTTTTTTCCCAGCGAAACTACAACATAGAAACACTGACCGTGGCGCCGACCGAGGATCCCTCGCTGTCACGCCTGACCTTGACGACGGTCGGCTCGGACAAGGTCATAGAGCAGATCACCAAGCAGCTCAACAAGCTCATTGAGGTGGTCAAGCTTGTGGATCTTACCGAGGGCAATCACATCGAGCGCGAGCTGATGCTGATCAAGCTCAAAGCCAGCGGTGCCCAGCGCGCGGAGATCAAGCGCACGGTGGACATCTTCCGTGGTCAGATCGTGGACGTCACCAGCACCGTTTACACGGTGCAGCTTACGGGCGATGGCGAAAAACTGGACGCCTTCATCCAGGCGGTAGGTACTGTTGGCGTGCTGGAAGTGGTACGATCCGGCGTTTCCGGTATTTCGCGGGGCGAGAAAGTGCTCTCGTTGTAAGCTCGGGGAGCTTTCGGGCTCTCCACTTGCGTCCTTTTTGAATGACTTTATTTGAAAGAAACAGAAGGCTCCGTCGGGGGCATTCAGGAACAGGGGAATTTCCATGCAGGTTTATTACGATAAAGATTGTGACCTTTCAATTATCACCAGCCAGAAAGTGGCCATCATTGGCTATGGCTCGCAGGGGCACGCCCATGCAAACAACCTGAAAGAGTCGGGTGTTTCCAATGTTGTGGTTGGTCTGCGCAAGGGCTCTTCCTCCTGGGGCAAGGCCGAGCAGGCTGGACTTCAGGTTCAGGAAATTGAACAGGCGGTCGATGGTGCTGATGTGGTCATGGTCCTGGCCCCGGACGAGCATCAGGCTGCCCTGTACAAGAACCAGATTGAGCCGAACATGAAAAAGGGTGCGGCCCTGGCTTTTGCTCACGGCTTCAATATCCACTACAACCAGATTGAACCCCGCGCCGATCTGGACGTCATCATGATCGCTCCCAAAGGTCCGGGCCACACGGTACGCAGCCAGTACGTCGAAGGCAGTGGTGTTCCCTCGCTGATCGCCATCAAGCAGGACTCCA
>SLIH01000413.1 GCA_007135745.1 Halomonas sp.
CAGCGGGAATCGGTGACTCCGACAAAGAATTTCTGCGGCATGCGTGCTGGCTCCCCTCTGGCGCCCGATCCTGATTATGAACGACGGGCAGGGTCAGCGCAAAGACGTGGCTATTCGGCGTCTTTTCCATAGGCGGTGTACTTGCGGGCGCTGCCGCGGGCCTGGTCGGCCGGATATTTTTCAGCGTTCTGCTTCATTTTCAGCGCCACCGCCGGGCCAATTTCGATGCCCAGTCGGTCGGCCAGGGTAGCCAGGTAGATCTGGATATCGGCGATCTCCTGGGCGACGGCCTGCCTGGCGCCGTCGGGCAGGTTGCGGCTTTCTTCCTAGCTCAGCCACTGGAAGTGTTCCAGCAACTCACCGGCCTCGCCGGCCAGCGCCATGGCCAGGTTCTTGGGCGAGTGGAACTGCTCCCAGTCTCGCTCGGCGACGAATTTGCGAAATTCGCGCTGGAATTCGGCCAGTTCGGGCCATTCGGTCGCTTCTGGCTGATCAGGGCGGTCTGTCATGGAGACAGTATCCATGCTCGGCACTTAGCGCGCAATTTCCAGTGGTGGCGTCTGCCAATTGGGCAGTCTATCCTGGTCGTATGGACCCCAATGCACAGGATGCCGCCGTCAGGAAGGCTGCGTTTGACTGGCTGGAGGCGCAGTGCGCCATTCATGGCGATGTACTGCCTCGTGCGGTCCTGGCCGAGGGGTTCCAGTTTCAGGGTCGTCGTGTTCCGCTGGTCTCGGCGCAGGGGATCTTCAAGCCGGCGGTTTGCCCGGAGCTGCCGCTGACCATTACCACCTCGCCGAACGGGCCCTACGAGGACAGTTTTGCCGATGACCACCGGCTGCTGTATCGCTACCGGGGGACCGATCCACGGCATCGGGACAATGTCGGTCTGCGCGAGGCCATGCGTCGAAGAACCCCGTTGATCTACCTGTTCGGGCTGATCCCGGGGCGGTATCTGCCGATCTGGCCGGTGTTTGTGGTTGGCGACAATCCAGGGCAGCTTTGCTTCACGGTGATGGCCGATGACCGCCAGAGCATTTCCGAAACGCTTGAACAGGGAGCCGAGTCAGCGATGGCCGGTGAATCGAAGGAGGCGCGGCGCGAGTACATCACGGCCACCATCCAGTACCGGCTGCATCAACGCAGTTTCCGGGAGAAGGTGCTGGCCGCCTATCGTGAACGTTGCGCGCTGTGCCAGCTTCGTCATCGCGAGCTTCTGGATGCCGGCCATATCATTCCCGATAATGACCCGCGAGGCGAGCCTCGGGTATCCAACGGCCTGGCATTGTGCAAGATTCACCACACGGCCTTTGACCGTCACTTCCTCGGCATCAGCCCGGATGCAGTGATCCGGATTCGGACGGACTTGCTGAAGGAAAAGGACGGGCCGATGTTGCGCCATGGCCTGCAGGCGCTGCATGGGCGATCTCTGGTGTTGCCACGGAAACGGGAGCACCGGCCGGATCGGGACGCGCTGGCCGAGCGCTATTCCAGGTTTCTGGAAGTGCAGGGCTAGCCGGATCGGCAACACAATCCGGCAATCTCAACGCTGATGCTCGGCAACCAGCAGTTTTTTGAACCGGTATGTGCACCTGCTTTGCAACTAGGTCGGTTGCGGCAATCGAAAGGAGGCTCTCCCCGCACATCGTAAGAGTCACAGCTTGACGCCAGCAAACAACGGTACTTCCATCTTGGGCAGCCCGCCGCGCTGGACCAGGTCGAATACGTGCTGGCGCCAGAAGGGCCAGACGTTGTGGACGACATTGAACTGGGCGAAGGCCTTCATGGCGTCTTCGGCAAGTTCGTCGACGGTCAGTTCGTAGGTCACGCGGAATTCGGCTTCGATTTCGACGTAGACGTGCGTGTCGTCTTTCTCCGATTCATCGTGGCTCGAAATCAGGCGAGTGCCTAGATGAACAAAACACTGAATTAGCGAGCTGGCCCCGTCATCTTGGTCGAGTGGATCGAGTCGTTCCAGGCGCACGCTGTAGCGGGCTTGTTGTTCTGCGGAGGCATCCGTTTCGGCAGGGAACGGCTCTGGCCGGACCAGGCGCGACTGAAAGAGGATGATCTCCTTGAGCTGGAGTGCTTCTGTGGCCTGACGAATCAGTTCTCGCTTGCCGCCGCTCACGCCGATTTTCTCCATTCATTGGAGCCGAACTCGACAACTTGCCGGCTTTTTCTGGCACGACGGAAGTCCGGGTCGTTCACGCTGAGGCGCTGCTCGACGGTATAGGTTTCAGTTTGTGTCATTGTCCTGGGGCGCACCCCAGCGGCCATGGCTAGCTCGCTCAGTAGAATGGGGTACCGGGCGACCAATCTCAGCAGCCGATCCATCGCCACGCTCTGGATAACCTCTCCTCGCTCATACTTGGAAAACGCATTGGCGCCTCCACCGAAAATGGCCGCGGCCTCGTGTTGGGTGATTCCGAGGGACTTGCGAAGCTTACGAATTTCTTCAGCCAGAAGCAGACCGTCTGCCCGCCGTTTGGCTTCGGCGATAAGTCGGTCGTTGGCCCTGATGTGTTCCGGCCGGAAGATTTCGGCACCGCAGTGGTTGCAGACCAGGCACGTTAGCCCTTCCAGACGCAGCGTGCGGTCGCGGTACTCGAATTCGTCGCCGTAGGTGTCCAGGTGCAGATGACCCGTTTCGCAGTCAGGACAGATTTCGGGCTGATGGTTCATGGGCGTCTTCAGTCATGGAATGAGCACAGTTCGATGACAATACAGTCGCGGCTCAATCTGAGTTTGATGTAAAGGTCGATGGCACGGCCATCGCTCATCTGGTAGCGGGGCTTGTACACGTCGTGCCAACGCCGGAAGTTTTCGTAGCGCACTGAGTGGGCAAAATGATGGGCCTGAAGCGTTTGCAGGCACTGACAGACATCATCCAGATTGAAACCCAGGCGCGCCACGTCTCTCGGCACTTTCCTGCCGCGGTATTCGATTTGCCTGAACTCGGCCAGCCGACGAACGGCATCCAGAGAATACTCGGGCGCATCTCGCTTTTCTCCGCGGCCAGGATCAACCATTATGGTTAGTTTCTTCCAGAATGTCAATCTTCCAGATAATCGCGCTCCCAAGGGGGCGCCAGTCGATCCAGTCGCCCACGCAGCGCTCGGCCTGGCGCAGGTATGTGCGCGGGAAGTGGTACTGCCGTTCCGGAAGATCGTCGTATTCTGGAACGACTTTGGTGGTGAAAACTCCCTTCATGGCCCCTTGCCAGGTTCCTGGAAGGTCCACTTTACCGGATCGGTTCTCAAATGTTGAGAGGCCATGTTGACCAGCATCAACATCATTTGGACGCGGAGCGATCGGTTCTGAACCAGATCCACCCTTCCCGGGCGGCACGTTCCGGAGTCGGCGGCGATAGGCAAGTTCCTTCGAGAAAATCCATGGCGGTGAGCACGCACAGCACGGCATCCAGGCAGTGGTCGCTGTCCAGGCAGGCAGCTTCGTGGCCATTCAGCTCGAGCTCCTGTCCAATACTGTCCACGATGTCATTCCGCGATGCTCTGGCTTCAGGTTTCTTGTAGCCTCGGGACGGCAGCCCGCGTTGTTTGAGTGTGGCGGCGGGATATACCTCGATCAGGCCTCCGCCTTGGCAGTCGGTGGGGTCAAATAGGAGCGGCAGTGGTTGGCCAAGGGCGTTGCGCAGGGCGTCGACGACGGCCAGGGCCGCAACTGCGGTCCGGGCGATACGGTCTGCGCTGACCGACAGGGGCGTCAAACCAGTGTGTTGGTATACGATCCGATCGGTTTCACGGGCGAACAGCAGCTGGGGTTCGTTTTTGAGCGATTCGCCGGCCCGATGGACGGAAAGATTCGTGGCGAATTCTGTCGGCCAGCCCAGCGGTGCATCGATGGCGAGTAGTATCGGTTGCGACGGATCAAGCAGGATTGCCGCCTGATGCGCAATGCCCGACTTCTTTTGCCCGGTCTCCAGCGAATCAATTCGCCATGTGCCATGCGACTGTCGTGCAATGGCCAGTCCTGTATTGACTGGATCCACTGCGGCGTCGATGCCGAGAATCTGGAGGGGTTCGGGATCGACGGATGTCATTGATAATCTGGAGGGTCTTCATCGGCGGCAAGCCGCAGTCCACCCGCAACGCCCAGGGCAGCTTTCCAGCGATAGTCACAGTCCTCGAATTCACCCGCTCGAACCCATAGCCTTGCGCCACTGGCGAATCCCTGCTCGTAGGCCCACCGAGCAATCAACAACGAGCGCTTGAGATCGTTGGTTAGCCCGGCCTCGTCGAATGCCCTGGCCAGACGGTGCCCTTCGTCAAGGTTCTGAACCCGCCAGCGTTCGATGTGGACGGGTGCTGCCAGGTGATCACGTTTGGCATTGTTGCACCCCTTGTGGGCGAAGACGAAGTTATGCCCCAGGTCCAGTGGATAGCGGGACCAGGGAATGAAGTGATCCAGGTCGCCAGCGTTGCCAACCTTCTTGCCGCAGTAGAAGCACTCGCCGGCCTGGTGGTTTCTCAGGAGTTCCCGGTATCGAGCCAGCGAACCCCGGTCTGTGCCAAACAGGAACTCCTCCAGTTCGGCACCGGGGCCGAGAATGTCTCGGTTGCCCTTGATGCGATGGATCTGGGCGATCCAGCCGCCTCGAATCATGCTGGTCAGCAGCGGATGAAAGACGCGAAATGCTTCTGGAACGCCTGGCAACAGGCGGATGGTGCGGTTGCTGTATTCGCTTTCACGATATAGAAATTCATTCTTGCGATTGCCGACGGTCTGCAGTTTCCAAAGGGGCATCTTGATGATGATGGCGGCAACCCGGCGCTTGAGCCTTGACCATGGTGTGTGCGAGGACTGGAGTCGACCGAGCTTGCCATCGACTTGTTCGCGGTACTCCTCGACCAGACACACCACTTCGGCCTGGCCGCTGGTGTTCTGCTTGAGTATTTCCTGTTGAAATGGCCGGGCCTGGTTCCAGTAGTACTCGATGAACTTCTCGGCGATCTGTTCGACATGCAGCGACAGCGAGCCATCGAATGCGCCGTGATGTTCTACGGACAGGTCGGCAAGTGCTTGCAGCAAGGCGAACTTGTAAGTGGCGACGAACCCGCCCTCGGCCAGCAGTTCCTGGAACTGGCGGAGGAATCGAATGGCTTCGTCGGGTCTCAAGTGTCCTCCCAGTACCTGGCTTTCTCCGGAAACAGCTTCCGAACCCCGCCGCGCGGGTCGGCCTCGTCTCCCTTGTAGCGCGGGATCAGGTGGATATGCAAGTGGAAGATGGTCTGGCCGGCGGCTTCGCCGACGTTGATGCCGATGTTGAAGCCGTCGGGTTGGTGTTTTTCCTGGATGGTTTGGCGGGCGATGGTCAGGGCTTCGGTCAGGGCATGTTGTTCTTCGGGTGTGGCTTCGAACCAGTCCGCGACGTGGCGGCGGGGGATGATGAGGGCATGGCCGGGAGTGACGGGGTAGCGGTCCCAGAGGGTGAGGGCCAGCTCCGATTCGTGGAAGACGGATTTGGGGTCCGGGGGACAAAAGGGGCAGGATGAACGCATGGGGAGATGGTATCAGGACTGTTCTCAGTGGTGCTCGCTGCCACCGGCTCGGATTGGGTCGGATTGGGCCGCGGCTCGAAAATCGGCTTGTTCGGTGATAGATTTGTTTTTAGCCAACAGGTCTGGTTACCAAGCGATGAGCCGGGGTGGGAGCGATGAGCCAACATGAATTGCCGGGAGGGGCCTTCATTCTTCACGGTTCGGGCACTGTTGTCCGAGTGAACCGTGAGTCCTTCAGTACCGAGGACGAA
>SLIH01000398.1 GCA_007135745.1 Halomonas sp.
CCATACGGTCACTGCAGGAAGAGATAAACGATAAAGACGCCAAGATCACCTTCTACAGGGCGATCATGGCGCCTGAGGACCTGGATACGGGGCTGCAGATATTCAGCCTGGATCTGGACCCCACCCGTGATCCTGAACGCTGGCGTTACAATCTGGTACTAACCCAGATCGGAGATAACAGCCGATTTGTATCCGGGCATGTTAATGTGGAACTCATCGGCTACTCTGAAGGTGAGCGGAAATCACTGCCGCTGGAAACGGTTTCAGAAGATCTGGATCAAAACGAGATTCGCTACCGTTTCCGGTATTTTCAGACCGTCGACGGTGACCTTACTCTCCCGCCTGGTTTTGAACCGGAGGAAATCCGGGTGGTGGCCAGCAACGGCGGGCGCAGCGGTGGCGCCGAACGGTCCTTTCTATGGCATGAGAAAGCAGGAGATCCTGATGTTCGGGAAATCGAAGACTAAACAGAAGGTTGGGTCAGCGCATTACGACACCCTGATCTCAAGTAAAACGTCAGTTTCCGGAGATATTTATTTCACCGGCGGGTTGCACATCGATGGTCGGATTGAAGGGACAGTCCGGGCCGAAGAGGGTAGTGAGGCTGTATTGCGTATCAGTGAGGTGGGTGAGGTGGAAGGCGATGTTTATGCGCCACACATCATCATCAACGGTACTGTGCACGGGAACGTCTACTCCACGTCGGACCTGGAACTTGCCTCAAAAGCTTCCATTCATGGCAATGTCTACTACAACCTGATCGAGATGGCGATGGGCGCGGCGGTCAATGGCAGCCTGCTGCACCGCAAGACCGCTGAGGAACCTCCGGCCTCCGGGGCGTCAGCCCGAGTGGTTGGCAGCCTGGAGCAGCACCGGGAGGAGTCTGCCACAGGGCAGGATGAAACCGATGAGTCGGATCAGGGCAGTTTCAAGCCTTCTGCTGAAGAGAGTCTGATGACTTCGGAAACCGACACGGATCGGGTCTGAGGCAATTCAGTGCTTGAAGGGTGCGAGCCTGCCCCGTCATAATTGTGGGTCAGGGCAGGTTCGGGCCGACGTTCGAGTGCGCCCACCGGATGCAAGAGGTAATACTGACTGATGAGTGTGGTTCAGGAACAGGCAACGCCAGTGTTCTTCACCGATGCGGCCGTGGCCAAGGTTCGGGAGCTTGTGGCAGAAGAGGGAAATGAAAGCCTGAAGCTTCGGGTGTTTATTACCGGCGGCGGCTGTTCGGGGTTTCAGTATGGATTCACGTTCGACGAAGAACAGGCCGAAGATGATGCCGCGATTCAGCGTGACGGGGTCACCCTGCTGGTAGATCCCATGAGCTATCCCTACCTGGTGGGTGCCACCGTGGATTATGAAGAGGGTCTCCAGGGCGCGCAATTCCGCGTTCAGAACCCCAACGCATCAAGCACCTGCGGCTGCGGTTCCTCGTTCGCTATCTGACCCCGTGCTGAGACTACCGCGCTTTTACGCGGGGTAGCAGGCACCCAGTATCCTGGGTCCACGGGCTCCAGTGATTCTGCTCAGGTCGCAGGCCTCACCTTGGTGGTACTGGCGCGCCAGCCAGGCAAATGCCGCTCCCTCCACGCATTGGGGGTTCAGCCCGAGCGCGGCTGTGGTGGTCACCTTCGCAGGCGCCAGTCGGTCTCTCAGCATTCTCATCAGCAAGCCATTGAATGCCCCGCCGCCGCAGACGTAAACGCTGTCCGGCCTGCCATTTTCAAGAATCCCCCGTGTAATGGTTTCTGCTGTAAGGGCGTAGAGCGTGTGCTGTACGTCCTCTGGTCGGTCGTTGTCGCGGTTGGAGGTGGTAAGTTTCTCATCCAGCCATTGCCCGTTAAACAGTTCCCGCCCGGTGCTTCTGGGGCCGCCCAGAGTGAAGAACTCATCGCGCAACAGTGCCTCGTAGAGGTCCGAGAGAAGAATGCCCGAGGCGGCCCAGTCGCCATTGGTGTCAAAGTCACGCTGCAGGTGTTTCTGGCACCACATGTCCGCAAGTCGATTGCCAGGCCCGGTATCAAATCCGGTCACCGGATCATTGTTACCCGGCAGCCAGGTGATGTTGGCCATTCCTCCAATATTGACGATCGCGCGGGACTCGCCTTCGCGGGAAAAGCACCATTCGTGGAATGCCGGTGCCAGTGGAGCCCCCTGGCCGCCCGCGGCAATGTCCCGGGCGCGGAAGTCGGCGACGGTGTCAATGCCGGTCAATTCGGCGATCAGTGCGGGGTTGCCGATCTGGAGTGTAAAGGGAGGTTGTTGGCTTGCACCATGCCTTATGGTCTGGCCATGACTGCCGATGGCGCTGACCACCTCAGGGCTGAGGTTGATTCTGTCCAGGAGCCGATTGGCCGTGTCGGCGAAACAGCGGCCAACCGCCATATCCGCCTGAGCCAGTTCATCCGGGGTGCCCTGGTTATCGCTGAGTCTTTCCAGCTTCTGCTTCAGGTCAGCCGGATAGGGGTTCGACTCAAGGTGTTCCGCTTCGATGCCTGAATCGTTATGGAAGGTGACCAGAACGGCATCGACCCCATCCATGCTGGTTCCGGACATGAGGCCGATGTATTGGTTGCCGTGGCGTTCCCTGCTCATGATTGAGCTCGCCAGCGGCTCAGTTGTCGGTGTCTGTCAATGCGATCTGGAACGATTCCTCGCGTGTCGACATCTGTGCCAGCAGTGGCTCGGCCTGTTGGCGGAATGCCTGCATTTGCGACTCCGGAATCGGATCTGCATCGGGCAAGTCAACCCGCATCGGGTTGCGGGGCTGGCCGTTGACTCGATACTCATAGTGCAGGTGAGGTCCGGTGGCGAGCCCGCTCATGCCGACATAGCCAATGATGTCGCCCTGACTGACCCGCTTGCCGCGTGTCATGCCTCTGGCATAACCCCGCATGTGTGCGTAGACGGTTGTTACGTCGTTGCCGTGATCGATGCGGATCGTGCGACCGTAACCGCCGTCCCGGCCAATGAAAGAAATGCGTCCATCGCCTGAGGCGCGGATCGGTGTTCCCGGCGATGCGGCAAAATCTGTGCCCTCGTGCGGCCGGGTGCGGTTGAGAATCGGGTGCTGGCGGTTCAGGTCAAAATGGGATGATACGCGACGATATTCCAGCGGAGCGCGCAGAAAGGCTTTGCGCATGCTGGAGCCATCGGGCGCGTAATAGTCGCTGCGTCCGTCTTCATCTGTGAAGAGTACCGCGGAATATTCTTTGCCCCGGTTGCGGAAGCTGGCCGCCAGGATGCGACCGTAGCCGACCTTTTCGCCGTCAATGTAATGTTCTTCATACAGGACGGCAAACTGATCGCCTCGGCGAAGGTCGCGGGAAAAATCGATCTCCCAGCCGAAAATATTGGAAAGGCGTGAGCGCAGACCATGGTTCAGCCCGGCGCGATTGGCCGCCAGCGCATAGGACGTCTGGATCTCGCCTCCCGTAAAGGCAAGCTCAACATCCGGCTCCTGCAGTACTTCACGAGTTGTAAAGCCTTCCTCTGCGCGTGTCGCCTCCAGCTTGTGCGTTCTGCTGTGGTGAAGCACCAGTGCCTGCAGCTCTCCGTCCCCATCAAAGCCGAATTCAATCTCCTGACCCTGGCGCAGCCGGCTCAGTTGATCTCCCTTGCCCTCTCCATTGATGACCTGGTACATGGCACGGTTGTTCAGACCTGCCCGGGAAAAGATGCGCGATAGCGTGTCGCCGCTCTGCACTGTATAGGTGTCCCATTCCAGTGGTGCTGGCTCGCTGGGGGAATTCTCGCTTACGGCGGTTTCTGAATCCGGCCCGGTATAGTGGGCTTTAACTGCTTCTGCTTCAGTGTTTTCCCAGCCCGATGCGTTGCCGTTGGTCAGGGCCTTTACTTGCACCAGGGTTTCCTGGGGCGTGGGCATTTCCGAGCCTGCGGGCTCGACTTCCTGCACCTTCTTTTTGCTGGGCGCCGGAGCAGTGGCCGGGACGAGTTGACCATTTTCCAGGTCGAGATGGGCCGTCACCCTCTGTGCTTCGACGCTGCTGCCAGAGGTGAAGAAAAAGGCAGCGCCAACGGTGACGGAAAGGCCCATAACGGCAAGAAGATGGGCTTTGGGGAACTGTTTCAGCACGCTGATTTCCTGTTTTTCTAACATGAATGGGAGTTTGGGCTGAAAATCAAAAAACCACTCGAAGTATAATAGAAGGACGCCGGAGCGCAAAAACTGATTTTGCACGATTGCTCGATGCGGGCCTGGTGTCGAGTTTCCTGTTATACTCCGTTACCGCTAACTTCCTGTCACTAAAAGGCTCTCGCTGATGTCCCAGGTGACTGTAATCTATGTTAGTAAATTGTCATTAACTGTATCTTTGCTGTCTGATCGAACTATTGAGTCGGGGTTGGTTGTAAATGACATCAATTGAAGAATCCCTTGCGCTGATCAAGCGTGGTGTTGATGAGTTGATCCCCGAGGAGGGATTGCAGGAAAAGTTACGTCAGAACCGCCCGTTACGGATCAAGGCGGGCTTTGATCCGACGGCGCCGGATCTGCATCTGGGGCATACCGTATTGATCAACAAGCTGCGCCAGTTTCAGGATCTCGGCCATGAAGTGCTGTTCCTTATTGGTGACTTTACCGGAATGATCGGTGATCCCAGCGGCAAGAGCGCCACGCGGCCACCCCTGACTCGGGAAGAGGTCGTCCACAATGCCGAAACCTACAAGGATCAAGTATTCAAAATCCTGCATCCGGAGAAGACCACGGTTGTCTTCAACTCGGAATGGATGGGGGAAATGTCCGCCGAGGATATGATCAAGCTGGCTGGCAATTACACCGTTGCCCGAATGCTCGAACGGGATGACTTCCATAAGCGGTATGAGGCAGAGCAGTCGATTGCCATCCATGAGTTCCTCTATCCCCTGATTCAGGGGTATGACTCCGTGGCGCTCAAGGCGGATGTTGAGCTGGGTGGCACCGACCAGAAGTTCAACCTGCTGATGGGGCGCCGGCTGCAACAAAATTATGGGCAGGAGCCTCAGGTTGTTCTGACCATGCCGATTCTGGAAGGTCTTGATGGTGTTCAGAAGATGTCGAAGTCCCTCGGCAACTATATCGGGGTGACAGACTCTCCGGGAGAGATGTACACCAAGCTGTTATCGGTTCCGGATGAGCTGATCTGGCGTTACTTTGAGCTCCTTAGCTTGAAGTCCATGGATGAGGTTGCTGAGCTGCGAAAAGAAGTTGAGGGGGGCGTCAATCCCCAGGAGGCCAAGAAAGCACTGGCTCAGGAGCTGATTACGCGCTTCCACGATGAGGAGGCCGCCAGGACGGCTCACAAATCGGCCGGCAATAAGGTGGAGCTGGGTGAGATCCCGGAGAATATTCCTGATGTGACCGTCGAAGTCTCCGGTCAGGAGTGGGTCCATGTCATCAGTATTCTCAAGCAGGCGGGTCTGGCCAAATCCGGAGGAGCAGCCAAGGATGTATTCAAGTCCGGCCGGGTCTATGTGGATGGCGAGCCTCTGGGAGACCGTTCTGAGCTGGAGGCCGGTGGTACCTATGTGATTCAGGCCGGGCGGAAGAACATTGCCCGGGTTCATCTGAAATCATGAGCATGAATGCTTCCAGGTATAAATTGCCGGGGAGTTGGTTCCTCAGTTAAGTGATTCTGGAAATTTCTATTGACCTCTGCGCTGTCGGGTGTAGAATGCGCGTTCTTCTTCAGGGACACGGCGTTTTGGCCGGTCCGATCGAGGTTGACAGGACGGCAAAAGAGAGTAGAATTTGCGGTCCGTTTCAGGG
>SLIH01000081.1 GCA_007135745.1 Halomonas sp.
ATGTGTCCCGGGCATCGGCCGAGGAAGTGGCGACGCTTATCCGTTCCGGCCATTACGATGCCGTTGCCGTCGAACTCTGCGAATCCCGCTACCAGAACCTGGCCGATCCGGATCGCATGGCCTCCATGGATCTTTTCGAAGTAATTCGCTCCGGGCGCGCAGGAATGGTTGCCGCCAGCCTGGCCATGGGCGCTTTCCAGCAACGGGTGGCGGAACAATCCGGCATTGAACCCGGCGCCGAGATGAAGGCCGCTCTGGAAGAATCAAAAAAAGCCCAGCTGCCGTTCATGCTGGTGGATCGGGATATCGGCATCACTCTCAAGCGGGTTTACCGCAATGTCTCCTGGTGGCAGCGCCTGCAGCTGATCAGCGGGCTCTTTGCCAGTCTGGTCACCCGCGAGACGGTCAGCCCGGAAAGCATTGAGCAGCTCAAGGAAGGGGATGTTCTGGAATCCACCTTTGCCGAGTTCGCGGAGCAGTCGGAAGCGCTCTACCAGCCACTGATTGCGGAAAGGGACCGCTATATGGCCCTGCGGCTGATTGAGGAATGTGCCGGCAAGGGCTATCAGAATGTCCTGGTGGTTATTGGCGCGGGCCATCTCAAAGGGCTGTCCCAACACCTGGAGCAACGACAGTTCGAGCAGCCGGCCGAGGAGCGCAAGAACCTCGATCACCTGCCGCCCGCTACGCGGTTTTTCCGTTACCTGCCCTGGGTCGTGGCCGGACTGGTTCTACTGGGCTTTGCCATCGGCTTCAGCCGCAACACGGAACTGGGCGTGACACTGGTCACCGAATGGTTCCTGATCAACGGTTTTCTTTCAGCACTCGGCGCCACCATCGCCATGGCGCACCCCCTGACCATTGGCGCGACCTTCCTGGCTGCGCCCCTGACCTCGCTCAATCCAACGATAGGCGCGGGCTTTGTCGCGGCGGGGGTGGAGCTTTATCTGCGCCGCCCCAAGGTGGTGGATTTTTCCAATCTGCGCCATGACGTGGCCAAACTCCGGGGCTGGTGGCGCAACCGGGTGTCCCGTACCCTGCTCATCTTCATCCTGGCTTCGGCCGGCTCAGCTGCGGGAACCTACATCGCGGGTTTCCGCATCTTCGATCACCTGGTGGGTTCCGGGTAAACCAGGAGTCTGCCCTGCTGCCTCGCGGATCCGTTCCATGGTGATTTCGCGCACGGCGGACTGACTGTTTCTGATGTGCGCGGTGAGCTTCTCGGCGGCCTCTCCGGGGTTATTATCGGCCAGGGCCTTGAGAATCTCCCCATGCTCGCGGTAGGTGGCATCAATACGATCCGGACGGGTGAAATCAAGACGACGGATCACCCGCAGCCGCTCCGTGATTTCCCGGTGAATGGCCGTCATTTCCCGATTACCCGCAGCGGCCACCAGGCCACAGTGAAAGCTCTCGTCCAGCGCCCGCACGGTACTGCCAACGGCCCGTTCCGAGGGGTGATCCGGATGCCAGATGGCATTCAGCTGCGCCAGAATCGCCGGGGGCTCGGGCAGCCGACAGATCTTGTGCATGGCGGCCCGCTCCAGGGTGATTCTGAGGTCATACAGCTCCTCGACCTGCTCGAAATCAAACGGCTTGACCAGCCAGCCGCTGCGAAAGAGAACCTCGACATAACCTTCCCGCTGCAGGCGATACAGTGCTTCCCGTACCGGGGTTCGGCTGGCACCCAGGCGGTTCGCAACATCGGTTTCACTGAACTTGTCCCCGGGAATGAGCCGAAACTCGAAGATGTCCTCCTTGAGTGCATCATAGACACGGTCCGCCATGCTCCCCCGCCGACGACGGGGGCGCGCGGCCGTTCGATCTGACCAGTGCGCCTGGGAACGGCTCATGGCATCTCCTGTATTTTTGGGCTGGCACCCGCACTTATTCGCGAATGCTGACGAGTGGCTCGCCTGGCGACACGGCCTTGCCCGGCTCGCAGTGAAGCGCACTCACTTTCCCGGCGGTGGTCGCGTTGATCTCGAACTCCATCTTCATCGCCTCGACAATCACCAGGGGATCACCTTCCGCCACGGTGTCGCCGGTCTTGACCAGGCATTTCCAGATATTGCCAGCAATTTCGGCGCTGACCAACTCCCCAAGGTCCTCCAGCTCCGACGGATCGGGACGGTTCGAGGCCTGGGCGAGTTCTTCCAGAGCCTGAGCCTCGCTGTCCTTCCACAGCGCCACTTCCTTCTCGTAGGCCGCTTTCTGTCGCTCGCGGAAGCCCGCGATGGAGTCGCTGTGTTGGGCAAGGAATTCCTTGTGCGAGGCGAGATCAAAGGTCTCTTCGTCGATCTGAACCGTCAGTTGGCCGGCCCGGAACTGGTCCCGCATGGTTTCCAGCTCTTCTTCCGTGACCGGGTAGAAGCTGACCTGGTCAAAAAACCGCAACAGCCAGGGCTTACCCGCCTCGAACTGGGGATTCCTGAGGTGCTTGTTCCAGATCGGGACGGTGCGGCCCACCAGCTGATAGCCCCCTGGGGAATCCATGCCGTAGATACACATGTAGACACCACCGATACCCACGGTGCCTTCGGCGGTGTAGGTCCGCGCCGGGTTGTACTTTGAGGTCATCAGCCGGTGCCGGGGATCCAGCGGTACGGCGCAGGGGGCGCCCAGATAGACGTCCCCCAGCCCGAGCACCAGATAGCGCGCCTGATAGAGCGTGTCCCGGACCTGATCCCGATGATCGAGACCATTGATGCGCTGGATGAAGTCGACGTTGTTGGGCAGCCAGGGCGCGGTGTCGCGCACGGACTGGCGGTATTTCTCCACGGCCTCCAGGGTGGCGCTGTCCTCGAAGGCCATGGGGAGATGGATAACGCGACTGCGCACCTGCAACTGATCGGTCGGCGGCAACTGCTTTTCCAGCGCCAGCAGATAGTCCATCAGGGCGTCCTGGGGCAGAGTCAGCGGGTCGTAGCGCAGCTGCAGCGAGCGGACGCCCGGGGAGAGTTCCTGCAGCCCTTCCGGGCAATTGGCGTTGATCGCCTCCATAATGGCGTGAACCCGCAGGCGGAAGCCCAGGTCCATGACATTGGGTCCGTACTCCATCAGGATGTACTGATCCCCCGCCTGGCGATAGCAGACTTCCGGGCGATCCCCCGATTCCGGCAGATGCCCCAGAAGGGTCGCGGATCTGCCCTCAGCAGGCGACAGTTGCGGTCTCGCCCATTCCACTTCGGGTTGTTCACGCAGGGTCTCGATCCGCTTTTCCTGTCGCTGAGTCAGGCGGTTGGCCGTGACCATGTCCATGGGCACAATGCGAATGGTGTCCCCCGGCTTGACCTGGCCGACCTTCCAGAGCTCCGCACCGGCAATGGTCACGGGACAGACGAAGCCGCCCAGACTGGGCCCGTCTCGGGTCAGGATAACGGGCATGTCCCCGGTGAAGTTGATCGAACCAATGGCGTATTCACAGTCGTGGATGTTGGAGGGGTGAAGGCCGGCCTCGCCGCCATCGGTGCGGGTGAATTCCGGGCGTGGCCCGTTGAGGCGAATTCCCAGCCGGTTGGAGTTGTAGTGCACCTCCCAGTCCTGCTGAAAAAACGTGTCGATGGATTCCTCGGTAAAGAAATCCGGCGCCCCGTGCGGGCCATAGAGCACCCCGATTTCCCAGTGATCGGGATAGTCGGGAATGAGTGCCGGATCGGCCGGGGCCGGATCAGCGACGGGTGCCGGCGTGGTGCTGGCGGGCAGCTCGGGCTGACTGATCCCGAGCATGTCGCCGGGACGCAGCGGGCGTCCGCCATGGCCACCAAACTGGCCCAGGGCAAAGGTGGCCCGGCTTCCCATATAGACCGGCACATCAAAGCCACCGCGTACCGCCAGGTATGTGCGACACCCCTCGCCGGCTTTGCCGACGGCCAGGGTCTGACCGGCCGTTACGTCAATGGGCTGCCAGAAGGATACCGGCGTTCCATCGAGCGTGGCGTCGGTGGGGGCACCGGTCAGCGCCACCACGGTGTCCTGATGGAACGTCAGCGTGGGACCAATCAGGGTGCATTCCAGTCCGGCGGCATCGTTGTGATTGCCCACAATGCGGTTGGCGAGACGAAAGGCAAAGTCATCCATGGGCCCCGACGGCGGCGTCCCGATGTGCCAATAACCGACCCGTCCGGGATAATCCTGCACCGTGGTATAGGTGCCGGGGTTGACCACTTCGGCCACCGAGGCCTGGTAGCTGAAGGTTTCCAGTGCCCGGGTAGACACATCACCCTGCGCAAAGCTTTCCTGGGCCACCACCTGGCGCAGATAGTCCAGGTTGGTGGCAATGCCCATCAGCCGGGTTTCGGCCAGGGCCTCGCGCAACCGCTTCAGGGCATCGACGCGATCCTTCCCGTGCACGATCAACTTGGCAATCATGGGGTCATAGTGGGCGGAGACTTCCGTGCCGGTTTCCACCCAGGTATCGACACGAACGCCCTCCTCCGGCCAGTGCACATCGGTCAGCTCCCCCGGTGAAGGCTGGAAGTCCTTGAGTGGATCTTCGGCGTAAATCCGCACCTCCATGGAAGCACCCACGGGTTCGGCCACCAGGCTCTCAAGGTCCGGCGCCTCGCCAGCGGCGATCAACAACATCCATTCCACCAGATCCAGTCCCGTCACCGCTTCCGTTACCGGGTGCTCAACCTGCAGCCGGGTATTCACCTCAAGGAAGTAGAATTCATCCCGATCCGCGTCATAGATGTATTCGACCGTACCGGCGGAGCGGTAATGGACCTCCCGCCCGAGCGCGACGGCGGCATCCAGCATGGCCTGGCGGGTTGTCGCGGGAAGGTTGGGTGCCGGGGTTTCCTCCACCACCTTCTGGTTTCGCCGCTGCAGGGAGCAATCCCGTTCGCCAAGCGCTACCACCTGGCCTTTGCCGTCGCCGAACATCTGCACTTCCACGTGCCGGGCCCGCGCGATGAAGCGCTCCAGAAAAACACCACTGTCATTGAAGAAATTCTGACCCAGGCGCTGAACCGTTTCGAAAGCCTCCCGCAGCTCTTCCGGGCTGTTACAGCGGGTAAGACCGATGCCGCCTCCGCCCGCCGTGCTTTTGAGCATGACCGGATAACCCAGCTGCTCGGCCGTCTTCAGCGCCTCGTCCAGGTTCTCGAGCAGTCCGCTGCCCGGGGCCAGAGGCACACCGGCGCGTTCGGCGATCTCACGAGCCCGGTGCTTGAGGCCGAACTGGCGCATCTGATCGGGCGTGGGGCCAATAAAGACAATCCCCCGAGCTTCACAGGCCTCGGCAAAGTCGGCGTTTTCGGAAAGAAATCCGTAGCCGGGAATAATAGCCTGCGCGCCACTTCGCTCGGCCGCGGCCAGAATCTGCTCGCCGTCCAGGTAGGTTTCAGCCGCATTATTGCCCACCAGCGCGATGGCTTCATCAGCATGTTCAACGTGCTGGGCATGGCGATCCGGATGGGCATAGACCGCCACACTGCGGATGCCCGATGCCTTCAGGGTGCGAATGGTCCGGACCGCGATTTCGCCCCGGTTGGCAATCAGAACGGTATCAAACATGGTAACTATCTCCTTAAGCTTCGCCGGCTTTCAGCGCCTTCACAAAGGCACGCCAGCCGCCGAATTCAGTGACATCCCGCGCGTTTTCCAGCGCATAGCCTTCACAGATGAAGCCGTTGACCCAGCGACCATCCGCCAGTTCCACGTTGCCGATCCCAAGCGGTGGCGGAACCAGATCGACGAAGGAACCGAAGGCTTCGGCCGATAGTTCCCAGAG
>SLIH01000388.1 GCA_007135745.1 Halomonas sp.
ATGCCGGGGGAGTTCAAGGTCTTTGTGCCCGAGGAGATTTCTCCGCGAACCCATTACATTGGCGTGATTGCCTATTATGCCCGGCCCAATGAGGCCCAGTGGAAAAAGGTCATCGAGGTGTCGCCCAAGGGGGGTGATTACAACCTGCTGATGAATTTCCGTGAAAAGGAAGTTGTACTGGACAAGGATTAAGTGTCATGTCGATCAACAATCGCGTTATCTGGAGCGATGGGCTTTTCATCAAGCCCCAGCATTTCCAGCAGCAGTTGCGTTACTTCGAGCACCAGCTCGTGGCGCGCACTGCCAGCGTCAGTGAGTTTCTCTACGGCTTCAGTGATCTGAGGCTCAATCCGGAATACCTGAGTTTCGGCCGTCTGGCGTTGGTGGGAGCTGCCGGCATCTTTCCTGACGGTACCGAGTTCCAGATGCCATCCAATGATGCGCTCCCGGAAGCTCTGGAGATCCATGACGCTTCGGTCGCCAACCAGATTGTCTATCTGGCGCTGCCGTTGGCGGACGAAGGCGTCAGCGAAGTGCAGTGGCCGGAACAATCGGTGCAGGCCCGTTACCGGGTGCAGAACACGCAGGTGCGTGATCTGCACTCACCCGAGGGAGATGCCACCGAGTTGGAGTTGGCTCAGGTCAGCCCCCGTTTCATGCTCGAATCCGAAGATCGCAGCGCCTACACCACCCTGGCCCTGGGTCGCATCCTCGAGAAGCGGCCGGACGGCAGTCTGGTGATGGACCCTCATTTCATGCCGACCATGCTTAGTGTCAGTGCGGCGCCGGAACTGCAGCGAACTGTAGGCGAAATTGCAGGCTTAATGCGTGAACGGTCGAAAAATATAGCAGAACGTGTTGGCTCACCCACCCAGGGTGGTGTGGCCGACGTGGCGGATTTCATGTTGTTACAAATGTTAAATCGCACGGTCCCGGAGTTTCAGCATCTGGCCCGGCTGCGCCAGCTTCATCCGGAGCGTCTCTACCAGAGCCTGCTCACCGCCTGCGGTGAGTTGGTCACTTTCACCGACGAGCAGCGTCAGGCCACGGACCTTCCGGCCTATGACCACGACACGCCGGCGGGCGCTTTCGCGCCGCTCATCCAGACCCTGCGTCAGGCCTTGAGTACGGTGCTCGAGCCCAAGGCCGTCACCCTGCGTCTGGAGGAGCGGCAGTACGGGCTGAGCGTTGCACCCATACAGGACACCTCGCTGCTGGACGATGCCGACTTTGTCCTGGCCGTGCGGGCGGATCTGCCTCTGGAAACACTGCGGACTCAGTTCCAGCAGCGTTGCAAGGTGGGCTCGGTGGAGGGTATTCGCGAGCTCATCAGCCTGCAGTTGCCCGGCGTGCCCCTGGAGCCCCTGCCGGTGGCGCCACGGCAACTGCCATACCACGCCGGATACATCTATTTCCAGCTGGACCGGCGCAGCCACGTATGGGAAAGCCTGGCGGGGGCCAATGGCATTGCTTTCCACGTGGCGGGGGAATTCCCCGGACTAGAGATGCAGTTCTGGGCGATCAGGAGCTAAGCCATGGAAGCCGTCGATCAAGCACGGGAAAATCCGGTACGGGGTGAATCCACCTCAGCGGTCAACGCGCCGGACGATCCAACCGGTTTCAACCTGCGGGTGACGGGCAGCAATCCGTTGATTGACCAGGCGGTGCCGTTACTCGGGATGGTGCTTCGGGCCCGACGCATGACCGAGGCCCGGGACGTGGAGGCACTGCACCGTCAGGTCAGTGGCGAGATGACGCGTCTGAGCGCCGAACGCACCGAAGCCGGTATGGACCGTGCGGAGCTGATGGCCTATCGCTATGTTCTCTGCGCCTTCATCGATGAAGCCATTCTCTCGACCCCCTGGGGGAGTTTCAGCATCTGGGCCCAGCACTCGATGCTGTCGCGCTTTCACAACGAGACCTGGGGCGGTGAAAAAGTCTTTGCCATCCTCGGCAAGCTCGAGCGCGAACCCAAGCGCTATCGGGATCTGCTGGGCTTCATCTACCTGTGCCTCTGCCTGGGCTTTGAAGGCCAGTACCGGGTACGTGGCAACGACCGTTCCGAATACGAAGCCATTCGTGATGGGTTGTATCAAACCCTCTACGGCGAGAAGGGAGCCCGCAGGACGGGACTGGGGGATGCGCTTGCCGGTGTCATCGATCAGCCCGAACCGTCGCGACGGGGAATCCCCACGTGGTCCGTGTTTGCGGTTTCCGGTCTGGTGCTGGTGGTTGTTTACGGCGCCTATCGGTTTGTCTTGAACGAACATATTCAGTCTGTACTGGCGGTGCTGGAAGCGCTGCCTCACTAATTCAGGGAGAGAATCGTGATAAGAGTTGAACTGCCGGCGCTGATCGGGCGCCTCAATGACATTTCCCGGGAAGCCCTGGAATCCTCCGCGGCTCTGTGCATCAGCCGTCAGGGGGTGGAAATCACCGCTTCCCATCTGCTTTACCAGCTGCTGGATACGCCGTTGTCCGACGTGCGCACTCTGTTCGAGCGGGTGGGTCTGGAGCACCGGCCGGTGATGGAGCGCATCAGCGAGCACCTTGCCTCTGGCGCCACCTCCCAGGAACCCTATCCGGGCTTTTCTCCGCTTCTGGTGGAACTGCTGCAGGATGCCTGGCTTCTGGCCTCGGCGGAGTACGGCCATGAACAGCTGCGCTCCGGGCCTATTCTGCTCACCATGCTGCTGTATTGCGAGCGTTATCTGCCGCGTAACGTCGCCGAGTGCTTTGCCGGGCTGCAATGCGAGAAATGGCGTGCAGAGCTGCCGGGTATGATTCGGGAATCGGCGGAAGAGCCACGCGCGGAGGAAAGCAAGGGTGAGCAGCGTGCCCGCCAGGCGGGTGACGAGGAGGCGCTGCAGCGTTACGCCACGGATCTGACCGCCGAGGTGCGCGAAGGCCGCATCGATCCGGTGCTGTGCCGGGATCGGGAAATCGACCAGATGATCGATATTCTCTGCCGCCGGCGCAAGAACAACCCCATCGTTGTCGGCGAGGCCGGGGTCGGCAAGAGCGCCGTGGTCGAAGGGTTGGCGGGGCGCATCGTCGAAGGTGAAGTGCCGGCACGACTGCGTAATGTGCGCCTGCTGTCGCTGGATCTCGGTGCCCTGCAGGCGGGGGCCTCGGTGCGCGGTGAATTCGAAAAGCGCCTCAAGGCCGTGATCGAGGCGGTGAAGCAGGCGCCCGAGCCCACCATTGTCTTTATTGACGAGGCCCACACCCTCATCGGCGCCGGTAACCCGGAAGGCGGCTCGGATGCGGCCAACCTGCTCAAGCCGGCGCTGGCGCGCGGTGAACTGCGCACCATTGCCGCCACCACCTGGCGCGAATACAAGAAGCACATCGAAAAGGATCCGGCCCTGAGCCGTCGATTCCAGCTGATTGGTCTGGAAGAGCCGGATGTGACCTCGGCCACCACCATACTGCGCGGTTTGCGCAGTGCCTATGAGCAGGCCCACGATGTACTGATCAGCGACGAGGCCCTGAAGGCCGCCGCCGGTCTTTCCGCGCGCTACCTCACCGGACGCCAGCTTCCCGACAAGGCCATTGATGTACTGGATACCGCCTGCGCTCGGGTCAGCCTCAACCTCAGCTCGCCGCCGTACCGGCTCAGTCACCTCCAGAGCAGCATCCGTCAGCAGCAGCTGGAGCTGGATCTGCTTGAGCGTGAGCGGCAGTTGGGGCAGGGCAGTGATAAGGCCCGTCTGGCAGGGCTGCGCGTCCGCATCAATGAAGGCCAGGCCAATGCCCGCGAGCTGGAGGCGCGCTGGGAAGGCCAGAAAACCCTGGTTCACGAGCTGGTCGAGTTGCGCAAGCAGCTACTCAATGGTGAGGTGGAGGAGAACGAAGCCGAGGCCGGGGAGGAAGAAGAAAGGCCACCCGTGCAGGATCGCATCCAGGCGCTGCTGCAGGAGCTGGAAACCCTGCAGGCGGACGACACCCTGGTGCACGCTGAGGTCAATGGCGAACAGATCGCCACGGTTATCGGAGACTGGACCGGCATTCCGGTAACGCGCATGACCGGCAGTGAACTGGAGCGCGTCACCCGACTGCCTGAGCATCTCGGCGAGCACATTCGTGGCCAGTCCCTGGCGATCGAAAACATCCACCGTCACCTGCTGACCGCGCGCGCCGATCTGCGCCGTCCCGGACGCCCCATGGGTGCCTTCCTGCTGGTCGGGCCCAGCGGCGTGGGCAAGACCGAGACCGTGGTCCAGCTTGCCGACTGGCTCTACGGTGGCACCCAGTTTCTCACCACCATCAACATGTCCGAGTATCAGGAGAAGCACACGGTTTCACGCCTGATTGGCTCGCCCCCAGGATACGTCGGTTTCGGGGAAGGTGGCCGGCTGACCGAAGCCATCCGCCAGAAGCCGTACTCCGTGGTTCTGCTCGACGAAGTGGAAAAGGCCCATCCGGATGTGCTCAACCTTTTCTACCAGGCCTTCGACAAGGGCGAACTGGCCGACGGCGAAGGGCGCCTGATCGATTGCCGCAATGTGGTCTTCTTCATGACCTCGAACCTGGGCTACGAGGCCATTGTCGATCATGCGGAGGATCCGGAGGCCATGCAGGAGGCCCTGCACCCGATTCTGGCCGAGTTCTTCCGCCCGGCGCTGCTGGCGCGCATGGAAGTGGTGCCCTATCTGCCACTCAATGACGAGACACTCAACGCCATCATTGGCGACAAGCTGGCCCGGCTGGAAAAGCTGGTCGCGGACCGCTACCAGGCCCGCCTGACCATTGGCGAGGGTCTGGTGGAGCAGCTGCGTCAGCAGGCATGGCGCAGTGAGAATGGCGCGCGGATGCTGGAATCCGTGATCGAAGGCCAGATCCTGCCCCCGGTGTCGCACACCGTTCTCGAGCGATTGGCTCGTGAAGAGCCGATCCAGGAAGTGATCCTGGGCGTCGAGGGCCAGCACTTCACCAGTGAGGTGCTGTGATGACACGGCAAAGCACGGAAACCGGTGTGGCGCTGGCCCTGGCGCTGGCCCGGGAAACCAGCCGCGCGGCCCTGCAGGCACGTTTTGCCGTGCAGCTGCAGACCCTCTTTGGTTTGCCTGGCGTCTGGTGTCTGGACCTGGACATCAGCGGGCGCAATCTGAGTGGTTCCTGGCAGGGGCGTGAATGGAGCTTTGCCTGTGATGATTTCAGCCATCCCTTTGCGCTGGTCGCCCGGGACCGCCAGGCCAGGCTGCTCGACGGGGCGGCCGTGTCACGCCTGGAGAACCCGCAGTTCCGCGATTGGTGGCAGCGTCTTCCAGCCGGCTCCGGTCTTTTTGTGTTGCCGGTGTCCCCTGATGAACGGCGCCTGCTGGGGCTGCTGGTACTGGTGGCCCAGCCCGAATCCCTGCAGGCATTGCGCGAGGACAGCTTGTTCCGGGACCTTCGCTCCCTGCTGGCGCTGTACTGGGCACGTCACCTAGATCTGGCCGGGCGTGAAAGCCGGCAGCAATGGCTGAAGCGCTCCCTCGATCATCTTGAGGCCGGCGAGCGCAACCGTTCCCGTGCGGACGAACTGGCCCGGGAACTGGTGGGTGAATCGGCACCGATGATGCAGCTGCGTGAGCAGATTGTGCGGGCCGCAGGCAGCCAGATGGCGGTGCTGATCCAGGCGGAAACCGGCTGCGGCAAGGATCTGGTCGCCGATGCCGTTCACCGCCTTTCGGATCGCCGGGACGGCCCCTATGTTGTACTCAACTGTGCCGCCATCCCGGAAAG
>SLIH01000357.1 GCA_007135745.1 Halomonas sp.
CAGATTGAGCCCAGGGTGCTGATTGCCGTTAACGGCTACCAGTACAACGGCAAGCGCCTCGACACCCGGGGTCGGATCAATGAACTGGCCGCCGCCCTCCCCGGCCTCAAACTGCGCATTCTCATTGATAACCAGCCGGGCTATCCCTGGGATGACCTGCCCCAAGGTGCCATAAGCTGGAGCGATGCGCTTGCCGAAGAACCTGCCGCTGGTTTTACCCCCGTCGCCTTCGATGACCCGCTCTATATCCTGTATTCCTCCGGCACCACCGGCGCACCCAAATGCATCGTCCATGGCGTGGGTGGCACGCTGCTTCAGCATCTGAAGGAGCTCGGGCTTCATACGGACGTTAAACCCAATGACGTGGTGTTCTATTACACCACCTGCGGCTGGATGATGTGGAACTGGCTGGTCAGCACCCTGGCCCTGGGCGCCACGGCGGTGCTCTATGATGGCTCCCCCATGGCCCCTGATCCCGAGGAGCTTTGGAATCTGGCTGAGGAGCACGGAATCACTGTCTTTGGCGCCAGTGCGAAGTATTACGCGGCCTGCGAGAAGAACGGCCTGAAACCGGGCGAAAGCCATACCCTGGAAGGATTGAAAGCGGTGCTTTCCACCGGCAGCCCTCTGTCCCATGAAAGCTTTGAGTATATCTATCGGGACATCAAGCAGGATCTCTGCCTCTCGAGCATCTCCGGTGGTACGGACATTGTCTCCTGTTTTGCGCTGGGTAATCCGACCCTGCCTGTGTATCGGGGCGAGCTGCAGTGCATCGGGTTGGGTCTGGATGTGGCGATCTTCAATGATCAGGGCCGGCCTGTGTTTGAGGAAAAAGGCGAGTTGGTCTGCCGCAAACCCTTCCCCTGCATGCCTGTAGGTTTCTGGAATGATCCTGAGGACGAACGCTACCGTAAGGCCTATTTCGAGCAGTTCCCCGGCGTCTGGGCTCATGGGGACTTTGGCGAGATTCGGGAACATCACCCGACCGATACCACGCCGGCCCAACGGGGCATGGTCATTCATGGCCGCGCCGACGCCGTGCTCAACCCCGGTGGGGTGCGCATTGGTACCGCCGAGATCTACCGCCAGGTGGAAAAAGTCGATGCGGTGTTGGAATCCCTCGCCGTTGGCCAGCAGTGGAAGGACGACGTGCGCGTGGTCCTCTTCGTGCGCCTGCGGGACAATGTCACCCTTGATGACGCCCTATGCCAGGCGATCCGCGACACCGTCCGCAAGAACACCACCCCACGCCACGTGCCAGCCAAAATCATTCAGGTACCCGACATCCCACGCACCCTGAGCGGCAAAATCGTGGAGCTGGCGGTGCGTAATGTGATCCATGGCGAACCGGTCAAAAACCGCGAGGCCCTGGCCAATCCCGAGGCCCTGGAACACTTTCGGGATCTGGCGGAGTTGAAGGATTGAGGGGTGAATAAGGAGCAAGGAGCTGGCCGAGCACGGGAGTGACATGATTCTCCACCCTTATAATGATGCTCTAAACCTGACGGTAACCCGTATCGCGGAACGCCTGAACTCGGCGTAGGCCATCAGGCGTTTCCGTTATTCGTGGCCCTCAAGTTTGGTTCGGAGGCCGTGGACTTCTTCAACATTGAGCATAAAGGCGACACCCGACCGCGGCGACTCGTCAAACTCGTCGGAAGCAAGAATATGGTCCATGACTTTCTGACTCAGGGGCTCAGAGACCAGAAAAAGCAAAACGTCCCGCTGCTCGATCAGATCCAGCCCCATTACCCCTTTCTTGCGGAACATGCCCTCGCCCCGGGCATTGGTGAGAATGGTGGCGCCGGTAGCGCCAGCGTCCCGGGCGATGTCCATGAGTTTGTCTGTCTTTTCCGGGGCCGCAATGGCCACGATCAGTTTGATAGACATGAAAGCTCCCTCACTAAGTAGTTGGTTCAGGCCTGTTTGCTACACGTTGAGCAATCTGGGCATACCCCATCACCGTGATGATTGGAAACAGACAGGCCAGGGCAATCATTCCGAAACCATCGAGGACAGGATCTCTCCCCGGTATGTTGCTGGCAAGTCCGAGTCCCAGCGCGGTAATGACCGGTACAGTGATGGTCGAGGTGGTTACCCCACCGGAATCAAAGGCCAGCGGTATGATCTCTTTAGGCGCCAGCAGCGTCTGGATGATCACCAGAATGTAGGCACCCAGTACGAACCAGTACAGGGGCAATCCGGTGACAATGCGCCAGGTTCCCAGGGTAATTCCAATGGCCATGCCCAGCGCCACCGCCACCCTCAGCCAGAAGGGGTCGATGGTGCCGCCAGAGACTTCGCCTGCTTTCATGGATACCGCAATCAGCGAGGGTTCCGCGATCGTCGTGGAGGCTCCAATGGCGAAGGCAAAGAGATAGACCCAGTAATAGTGACTCCAGTGGCGAGAAGCGCCTTCGCTCAACGCGGGGAGGAATTCTTCGGATACCAGTTGGAAGGCCATCATCTCACCAATGGGGAACAGGGCCATATCCAGCCCTACCAGAAAAAGCGCCAGCCCCACCACAACGAGCACAAAACCTGTAATGACCTGTTTAAGGTGATAAATCGCTTTCCGGATCACGAAATACTGGAAACCGAACACAATGGCGATGATGGGGATCACATCAAGAATGGTTGAGCGGAAGGTGTCGAGTATCTCCATGATCTCGGGCCCCTAGAAGCGAAACAGTCCGAAGACAAGAACGAAGATAATGGGCATGACGGAGGCGAAGGCAATGAGGCCAAAACCGTCCAGTACCGGATTACGCCCCTTGATAGCGGTTGCCAGACCGACACCGAGAGCCGTCACCAGGGGCACGGTAATGGTTGATGTTGTCACGCCGCCGGAATCATAGGCGATACCCACGATTTCACTGGGTGCTACCAGGGTGAGTAAGAGGACAATGACGTAGCCCCCGATGATCATGAAATGCAGCGGCCAGCCCTTGAGTATCCGTAGCACACCAACCATGACGGCTGTTCCGACGGAGAAGGCGACAACAATCCTCAGATTCAGAGCAAATCCTGCCCGGGCGGATTCGGAATTATCAATAAGTCCGGCTTCCCCCACCATCAGTGCGGCCTGGCCTGCCACGGCAATCAGGGCCGGCTCGGCGATGGTCGTTCCGAATCCAAGCGTAAATGCGAACACAAAGAGCCAGAACGCGGACCCACGCCCCACCAGCTCCCGTGCCAGATTCTCCCCAATCGGGAAAAGCCCCTGCTGAAGACCTTGAATAAACAGCGTGAGCCCGAGAATGACGAAACCCAGCCCGAGGAGTAGGTCCACCAGAGAGACACCCTCTGGCAGAGGCTGCTGGACTATGGCAATCTGGAATACAGTGACCACCAGCACCACGGGAAGGAGATCCCTGAGGCTGTCCCTGACCTTTCCCAGAAAAAGCATTGTGTTTTTCATGTACATGGAAAGGCGGACCGTCCTGGTTAGAAATGGACTATCAGTTTCGCAGTTTATAGATGGTTGGAGCCCCAGGCAAGAGTGCTCATTCCGCCATCGCGAGGGCGACATCCAGCATGCGATTGGTGAAGCCCCACTCGTTGTCATACCAGGCAATCACCTTGATCTGCTTCCCCAGCACGCGCGTCTGGGTGGCATCGAAAATGCTTGATGCGGGGTTGTGATTGAAGTCAGCCGACACCATGGGCTCTTCGTTGTAGTCCAATATGCCGGCAAGCATGCCGTTGGACGCATCCCGCATGGCCTGATTGATCTCCTCGACCGTCGCTTCACGGCTGAGAACGGCGTGCAGATCCACCATGGAGACGTTGATGGTGGGAACGCGCACGGCCATGCCATCGAGCCGCCCCGCGAGTTCCGGCAGCACAAGCCCGACAGCCCCCGCGGCCCCCGTTTTGGTGGGAATCATGTTGGAGGCTGCAGCCCGAGCCCTGTAGGGATCGCTGTGGGCCTTGTCGATCAGGCTCTGATCATTGGTATAGGCATGGATGGTGGTCATCTGCCCCTGTTCCAGCCCGAAGGTATCGTTCAGCACCTTGACCACCGGAGCCAGGCAGTTGGTGGTGCAGCTTGCGTTGGAAACAATGCGGTCTTCACTGGCCAGCGTCTGATTATTGATGCCGAAGACGAGGGTTTTATCCGCGTCCGGTACCGGATAGGCCACAAGAACACGTGATGCGCCGGCGTCCAGGTGGCGTTGAAGCAGTTCTTTCTTTTTAAGCTTCCCCGTGCACTCCAGAACGAGCTCGACGCCCAGATCTTCCCAGGGAAGCTTTGCGGGATCGGTTTCGCCAAAGCAGCGAATCTGCTGTTTGCCAATGCGTAGACGGTCCTGGGTGACCGAGACCGGTGTATGGAAATGGCCGTGGGTCGTGTCATGCCTTAACAGATGGGCGAGCATCTCCGGTTTGACCAGATCGTTGATGGCGACAATCTCAATCTGATCCTGAAGCCCCCGCTCGTGAATGGCCCAGACGAGACAGCGGCCGATTCTTCCCAGCCCGTTGATTGCGACACGTAACATACTCGCTCCTCCCTTGGTGTCATACCTATGACTATAGTACGCGGTGTGCGGTTAGGGATATGTTTCCTGGCGAGTTTCAGGTTTCAAGTCTCAGGTTTGCACCATCAAAAACCTGCGACCTGCGACCTGCGACCGGGCCTCGTGCCCCTTCTCAATCGCGCACGAGATGCGCTCCTACAAAACAAAAAGGCCGCTTCAAAAGAAGCGGCCTTTCAGGGTCTTGCGCTTTTTAGTTCAAGTTATGCTCAAAGCACCTTCTTGAGCTCTTCTTCCAGCTGCGGCACGGCCTCGAAGAGGTCTGCGACCAGGCCGTAGTCGGCCACCTGGAAGATGGGCGCGTCTTCGTCCTTGTTGATAGCAACGATGACTTTGGAATCGCCCATGCCGGCCAGGTGCTGGATGGCACCGGAGATGCCGACGGCAATGTACAGGTTCGGCGCAACGATCTTACCAGTCTGGCCGACCTGCATGTCGTTGGGTACGAAGCCTGCGTCTACGGCGGCACGGGATGCACCTACTGCAGCGCCGAGAACATCGGCGATGGATTCGAGCATCTTGAAGTTGTCGCCGTTCTGCATGCCCCGACCGCCTGAAATGACGATGTCGGCTGCCGCCAGATCCGGACGATCGGATTCGGCCATTTCCGCGCTGACGAACTCAGAGATGCCTGCATCATGCGCCGCATCCAGGGATTCAACAGAGCCGGAACCGCCTTCCGCCGCCACGGGATCGAACGCCGTGGTCCGTACCGTGATGATCTTGATGGAATCGCTGGACTGAACCGTTGCGATGGCGTTGCCGGCGTAGATCGGGCGTACGAAGGTGTCTTCGGATTCAACACCCATGATGTCGCTGATCTGGGCTACGTCCAGCTGTGCCGCAACACGTGGCATGAAATCCTTGCCAGTGGTTCCGGCCGAGGACAGCACGTGGCTGTAGTCCTTCGCCAGTTCACCAACCAGCAGTGACAGGTTTTCCGCCAGCTCGTGTTCGTAAGCAGCGTTATCCGCTGCCAGAACTTTGTTCACGCCTTCAGCCTTGGCAGCGGCTTCCGCAACACCGCCAATGTCCTTGCCGGCCACCAGCACATCGATGTCACCGCCGATCTGTTTGGCCGCCGCGATGACGCTCAGGGTGGAGCCGACCAGCTCGCCCTTTTTGTGATCCGCAATAACCAGTGTGCTCATTTAAATCACCTTCGCTTCATTCTTC
>SLIH01000322.1 GCA_007135745.1 Halomonas sp.
AATATCTCTGGGAAGCCACTGGCTGCTCTGGTGGCCGGCGGCAACCACGACTTTGTGGCCCTGCAGTACCTGACCGTCCGCAGTCACCGCCTGGTAGCCCCCGTCATTCGCTGTCAGAGACAGGATGTTGGTCCCCATCCTGACTTCAATGTCCGGGTGGTTCAGGGCTGCCCGACAGAGTCGAATCGGCAGCAGGTAACCGCATTGGGGGAACCAGAGTCCCCCGGCCCGCTGAGCGAGGCCGGTGAGTTCCGTGGCTTCGTCGGCGCTGACGCTACGAAGAATATCCCCAGGGTACTGGTTACGTTCCACGAACCTCGCCTGACGCCTGGTTTCCTGCTCACTCCATGCTACTTGCAGCAGCCCGGTTCTGTGGAAGAAGGTAAGTTCCGGGTGTTCCTCCTGCAGTCGACGATAATACGCAATGGCGTGGAGCAGGGCTTCATACGCAAATTGCGTCTCGGGGCTGTAATTCACGCCAAGACGGACATAAAGCGCCCCACGAATCTGCTTGCCGGGTTCCGGTTCTCCGGTCGGGTTCGGGCGTCCATCAACCACCGTGGAGGGGATGCCGCGTTCGGCCAAAGCCCTTGCCGTCAGGCTGCCGGCGATGCCGCCGCCGAGAATCAGTACTCTGGAGGTCGAGTTGGAGGAAGTCACGGTTACCTGACAGGGCCTTGATTTGACAATCTGTAACGATTGTAAAAGGTTAATTTCTGTACATAGCTGCGGGTCACGACCAACATGATAACCGAACCATTCGAAAGTTCACCACAGATGGAGAGCCATCGTGACACCGAATAAACAACAGCTCGACAAAAGTCGCCTCGGCCGGTTACTTGTCAATCGGGGCTACATCACCGAAGTCCAACTGCAGCAAGCACTGGAGCAGCAGCGCCAGTCCGGCGAGCGCTTGGGTGAAGTTGTTGTCGCGGCCGGGTGGGTAACCCAACGCGAACTGAACCGTACGCTGAAACACCAGAGCCGGTATCGCTATGCCGCCGCTGTTGCCGCCTTGGTTGTCGCGCCCCTGCAACCGATTACCGCGCTTGCAGCTTCCGTACCTGGTGTGCCTGCAGCAACCCCCCCCACAGCCTCTCAGCAGGTGCGTGAAAATGGTGGGATGCAGGCGCTTACCGATGCGGAAATGACCCGGGTTTCGGGTCAGCGGGACCCTGCCTTCATGGCTCAGGCAGCAACCATGAATTCCGGGCAGGCTCAAGGGCAGATCCCGGAGCACGCCCGCGCCGCCATAGGCAAAGAAAGTGCGGAAGAAGCCCGGGAAACGGTTCTGGATTCACTCCAGCTGTTTGCCAACGGTTTCGTTCCGGTACTTAATTTCCTTGATTCGGACGTCAACGTTCGCGGAGTTCATTTTGCGGAGGAGAATCCGATTCAGTCCATTGGCGCTGACGGTATTACTTTCGCATTGCCCGAGCGGATTGAGGAAATCAGTATGGCGAATATTCGGGTGCAGGGCAGTAGCCGTTCCGCCAGCATGGGGAACATCACCCTGAGTAATATCCAGTTCAGTGAAAATTCCCGTATGAGTGTACGGCCCCGTCACTGAAATCCCGGCTGACCCTCCGTTCACCGGAGGGTCAGCGCCGCTTCAGGCGCTTGCCAGTACGCTGCTGTGCGTGAGGCTTTGCGTCTCGCCCGCCTTCCCATAGAGTGACTGGTTGCGATCGGCTCCCCGGATGATATCCGAGATGCGCGTCAGCCGCCTCTGCATGTGATTGATGATCCGTCCGTTAACCGCATTGGTACGCTGACAGGTTTCCAGCTGGGACTGAGCATTGCGCCAGAGTTCGATCAGCACCTGATCCCCGGTCTTCTTCTGCAGAAAGTCGGAGGGTGTCTCGCCCGAATCCGGGTGATAGCCAAGGTTCACAAGAAGCCGGATCTTGGTTTTTGCGCGCTCACGGATCGCCTTCAGCAGGCGGTCCTTTTCGGTGGCGGCCTGTTCCAGGTCCAAGGCATTGTTGTTGCGCAATGCCTCGTGTTCGCCCTGCAGTACCTTATGCAGCTGTTCCAGGTTGGCCAGATCTTTCTTGAGAAGTGCCTTCAGATCGTTCGTTGTCTGCTGTGTCATAAGCCTTTACCCAAAGATGCCGTCATCTATCTCTAGCATCTTTTGGGCCAACTGATCCGGATCCACCTGGAACGAACCATCATTCAGTGCCTGGCGGATCTGCTCCACCTTGTTGTCATCTACCGAGGGCTGGTCCCGCAGCGCATCTTCCGCTGATTGGATGCTCTGGGCATCGCGGCTCAGGGTAACACTGGCGCTCTGGCTTTTTTCGGCTTCGGACGGGCTCTCACGGCGATTCTCGGCATTGGTTGCCGTACTATCGCTGCGCTCGCGGACCGACTGCTTCTGGGGGTTCAACGCATTGTTGTTTACCCCATTGAAATCAATGGCCATGACTTTACTCCGCCTTGAAAATTGGTTGTCATGCTTTTTATCGGCTGCGTTTCCAGAAACTTTAGCCGAAAAACCATGCTCACTTCACATTTTGACCCGCATTTTACGCTCTCTGCGGTCGTTTCTTGCCGCTACGGCGGCATCATCTTGCCGAAATCCCTTCACAAAGGGGAGCCCTTTCGGGCTGTGACTTCAGATATTGATTTCAACCCGTCCGGGCTCGACGATTCGAGCTCGAACCCGTCGTCCCGAACTCTCGTTGATGACGGTAATCTGCTCGCCCACGCGACCACTATTAACCGCTTCCCCACGGGTCTGGATGGAAAAGACCCCGTTCCCGGCCTCGATGATCACCCGGTCACCCCGCGCCACCGCCTCCGGGGCGGAAAGCATATCCGGTGTGATGGGCGTTCCCGAGTTGATGGTGCGCCTTGCCTTCATTCCGAGCATGTTGTCCGGGTCGGTGTAGGCGATACGCCGTCTCTGATTCACCACAACATCCGTTTCTTCGAGCATGCTGCGCTCCAGGCGTTCGCCACGACCGATCGGGCGTGCCGCAACCCAGCCGGCGGCCGTAATCTTCAGATCGGTTTTCAGGAACATGCGCCAGGGCCTCTCGGACTGGCAGCTTACAAGCAGGGTGGCGCGGGTTGTACCCATCGGGTCGCCGGAAAACTCCACCGACAGAGGCTTGTCGCAATCCGACAGCGTCAGCCGCTGATCCAGAGAGCCGAGCTGATACGCCACTTCACGGTCCTGAGCTCTCTGTTCTTTGCTGAATTCCTCGAGGAAATCGTTAGCAGCCTCATAGATACGTTCGACCGTGGTCGGCCCCTGTACGGCACTTTCTGCCAGTGCTGTTGTCGACCAGATGGCAATAGCCACCATATGCAGAACCCGTGTTTTAATGCGCATAACCGGCAATTTGTCCTATGCTTGTGATGTGTCGGGCACTGTTGACGAATTCAGGCCGGACCGATCCGAAACGTTAAAAATCCGGCACTCTGTTGAAGTTCTGCATAAAGCGTGCCGGGAATAGAAGCAGGTGAAGCCATGGCGGGAATACTCGACAACGTCAACCAGCGTACCCAGATGGTGGGGCAGAACCGTCTGGAACTGCTGCTTTTTCGCCTGCAGGGACGACAGCTTTATGGCATCAATGTGTTCAAGGTCAGGGAGGTTCTGCCTTGCCCCCGATTGACGGCCATACCGCACCGTCATCCGGTCGTGCGCGGTGTTTCCCATGTGCGGGGGGAAACGGTTTCCATTCTCGACACTGGCATGGCCATAGGCCGGCCGCCCATTCCCGAGGAAGAACTTTCGCAATCTCTGGTCATCGTTGCGGAATACAATCGCAAGACCCAGGGGTTTCTGGTGAAGAGCGTGGATCGCATCGTCAACCTCAACTGGGAAGATGTGCATCCGCCGCCGCGCCAGGCCGGCAAGGACACCTACCTGACCGCCGTCACGGAACTGGATGATCAACTCGTCGAGATCATTGATGTGGAGAAGATTCTCGCAGAGGTTTCACCGCTGCAGGATGAAGTAAGCGAAGAGTTCGACTCCAGTGAGTTTAGGGAGAACAATGCTTCGATGCGGGTCCTCGTCGTCGATGACTCCAGCGTGGCACGGCGTCAGATCCAGCGCTGCATGGAAGCCGTTGGGCTCGAGGTCGAGATAAAGAATGATGGCAAGCAGGCCCTGGAGTACCTGGAATCCCTGGTGGCCGACGGATCGGATATCCATGATCACCTGGCATTGATGATATCCGATGTGGAGATGCCGGAAATGGATGGATATACTCTCGTCACCCGATGCAAGGCCAATCCGGGGTTGTCCGGGCTCTACATCATGCTGCACTCATCGCTCAGCGGGGTTTTCAACAAGGCCATGGTGCAGAAAGTAGGCGCGGACGATTTCATGGCCAAATTCAACCCCAATGAGCTGGCTGAAAGGGTCATGGAGATCATAGACAACCGTCAGCAGCCAGAAAGCCAGTAGAAGCGGGCACAGCTATTCAATGAGTTCCGACATCAGTCCGGCCGATTACCTTGCCTTCAAGGAGTTCCTGGAAAATGCCTGTGGCATTTTGCTCGGGGACAACAAGCAGTATCTGGTGAAAAGCCGCCTTCGCAAGATCATGGCGGAGCATGAGTTCCGGGACATGGGCCAGTTGGTTCAGCGCCTGCGTCAGGAGCGGCACGGCAAGCTGCGTGAGACCGTCATCGATGCCATGACCACCAATGAAACCCTGTGGTTTCGGGACATCCACCCATTCCGTATTCTGGAGGAAAAGCTCCTCCCGGAACTGGCCGATGAGAAAAACCCGCAACCAATCCGTATTTGGTCAGCTGCCTGCTCCACCGGTCAGGAACCCTATTCCATCGCCATGGTCGTGGACGAATTCCAGCGCAAACGGCCGGGTCGCCTGCGCCGTCCGATTGAAATCATTGCCACCGACATTTCCAAGCCCGTGGTCGATGCCGCCCGCAAGGGGGAATACGAAATGCTTGCCCTGGGCCGGGGCTTGTCCGCCGAACGCCAGAAAGCCTTTTTCAACAAACAGCCCAGTGGCAGCTGGGAAATCAAACCGCACATCAAGAAAATGGTGACCTTCCGCGAACACAATCTGCTCGAGCGCTTCAACATGGGCAAGTTCGACCTGGTCTTCTGCCGCAACGTCCTGATCTATTTCTCCGGTGACCTCAAGCGGGATATCCTCATCAGGACCCACGGGGTGCTCAAAAAGGGCGGTTACCTGATCCTGGGCGCCTCGGAGTCGCTCAACGGACTCAACGACTACTACGAAATGGTCCAATGCCGCCCCGGAATCATCTATAGGGCCAAATGAGAGTTGCGTTCGCGCCCTGAGTTCAGTAGAGTTTGCGCCCATCAAACACGGCCTGCAGGCCTCTGCCCGTCAAACAGGATGGGGTGTTGCAGTTTTCGGAGAGGTGTCCGAGCGGTCGAAGGAGCACGCCTGGAAAGCGTGTGTACGTCCTGCGTAC
The DNA here is from genome assembly GCA_007135745.1 of Halomonas sp. Taxonomy (GTDB): domain Bacteria; phylum Pseudomonadota; class Gammaproteobacteria; order Pseudomonadales; family Oleiphilaceae; genus Halospina. Next base: position 5,437 of record SLIH01000322.1, read on the forward strand.
CGAGGGTTCGACCGAGCAAGCTCCGCTTGCGAAGGAACGTCGGAGCGATAGCGACGACGGCCCCGAAGGGGTGAGGCCCGCAGGGCCGAATCATCCCTCCCTCTCAGGCTTGCGAAGCAAGCCCGGTATAAGGCAATACCCCCTGTTGAACAGGGGCTGACAATCAGGTTTCTGGAGAGGTGTCCGAGCGGTCGAAGGAGCACGCCTGGAAAGCGTGTGTACGTCCTGCGTACCGAGGGTTCGA
>SLIH01000423.1 GCA_007135745.1 Halomonas sp.
AAAGCGGGGTTCGAGCAACTCAATGCCGCGCTTGCAGAGGCCGGGGAAAAAACCTTCGTCAACCCGCGTAACGCGGCGGCGGGAAGCCTGCGCAACAAGGATCCGCGTGTACCGGCCAAACGCCCGCTGGATCTGTGTTGTTATGCCGCAGCGGTCCCCGACGACAGCGGTTTGCCCGGAGAACATTTCCAGCTTCTGCAGAAGCTGCGCGAGTGGGGGTTTCGTATCAACCCGGAAGCCCAGCTGGTGACCGGCGTGGACGCCTGCCTGGAATATTATGCCCAGCTGCTGGAGAAGCGGGATGGGTTGTCCTATGAAATTGATGGCATCGTATACAAGGTCAACAATCTGGCGTTTCAGAAACGCCTCGGTTTCGTTTCCCGTGCTCCCCGCTGGGCGATTGCCTACAAGTTTCCGGCCCAGGAGGTCATGACCCGGGTGCGGGCCGTTGAGTTTCAGGTGGGCCGGACCGGTGCCATCACTCCGGTGGCCCGTCTGGAACCTGTTTTTGTTGGGGGGGTTACGGTCAGCAATGCCACACTGCACAACATGGATGAAATCGCACGCCTTGATCTTCGCATCGGCGATACCGTGATTATTCGGCGTGCCGGAGACGTCATTCCCCAGGTGGTGCGCGTGCTGCAGGACAAGCGCCCCGTGGATGCCCGGGAAGTGGTCCCGCCACAATCCTGCCCAGCCTGTGGTTCCGGCATCGACCAGCCCGAGGGCGAAGTGGTTGCGCGGTGTTCCGGGGGGCTTTTCTGCCCCGCCCAGCGCAAGGAAGCAATCCGCCATTATGCCTCCCGACTGGCGCTGGATATCGAAGGACTCGGAGATCGCTGGGTCACCGTACTGGTCGAGCAGGGGCTCGTGAAAACGGTGGCCGACCTCTATCACCTGCGGGTAGAGCAATTGCAGACGTTGGAAGGCATGGGAGAAAAATCAGCGACCAATCTGGTCGAAGCCATCCAGGCCTCCCGCAACCCGGACCTTCATCGCCTTGTTTACGCGCTCGGCATTCGGGAAGTCGGCGAAGCCACGGCGAAAGCCCTGGCGCGTCATTTCGGCAGCATCGAGGCCCTGATGGAAGCGGATGAGGAGAGCCTTCAGGAAATTGAGGACATCGGGCCGGTTGTTGCGGGCCATATCCGCAGATTTTTTGAGCAGGCGCACAATTGCGACACCATAGATCAGCTCAGGGAGGCGGGCGTTGAACCGGTTGCCCCGGAGCAGCCTGACGCACGGGATTCGATGTTTGCCGGCAAGCGGGTGGTGATCACCGGCACGCTCGAGCGTTTTTCCCGGGAAGAAGCACGGGAAAAGCTGGAGCAGCTCGGTGCCAAGGTGACCGGAAGCGTTTCCAGCAAAACGGACTTTCTCATTGCCGGCGAGGCTGCGGGTTCCAAGCTCGACAAGGCGAACAAGCTCGGGGTCCGCGTGCTGAACGAGAGCGAATTGCTGGAAGTGCTGGAATCCCCTGATTGATCGGCCCGGATCCGGGTCCGCGAACGGGACTGCATCACAAAACACCTTTCCGCCAACCCAATCTGAGAACCAGCGCAGATTGAAACTTCAGGCAATGCAATACCATAGGGTCTGCCTGCCAGCACACCGGAATCCGGATTGCTGGCGACTGTAACCAGCCGTGCTTTGATTGTGGCCGAGCAGGAAGCCGGTCGGCGGGGAAAGTTCAGTGACACGGGAATATCCTATGAAGATGAAGTCGGGAATTGCGATGGGTGCCGAGCGTTGCCTGCTTGCTGGCGCTTTTGCATTTCTGCTCTATGGTTGCGGGGATACCAGCCAGTCTCCTGAAAATCCCACCATCCTGGGCACGCCTCCCTCAACCGCGTATCTGGGCGTGGATTACAACTACAATTTTGGTGCCGCAGGCGGCGACAATCTCCTCGATTTTTCCCTGTCCAATGCGCCCTCCTGGTTGGCCCTGGAGGAAACCACCAACTCCGCACGACCGGGGATAGTCCTGCGTGGTGTACCCGGAAGGACCGGGGGAGATCGTGGCGAGTCGGATCTGGGCCGCTACGAGAATATCCGTATCACCGGGACAGATGGCAATATTCTGGGTGACGGCGGTTTTGAGATCCAGGTAAGGCACAATCCGTTGCAGCTCGAAAATATCACAGTCCAGGAAGGCCGGCCCTTCACACCCTCGGTCGACCCCAATCAGGAAGATGTCTGTGAATTCCCGGATATGGACGAAAGCCCCATTGTCGAGGTGACACACAAAAACCTTGCTGTGGGTGACGACGATGACTTCAATATGGCATCCAGGGAATATCGAGCCTTTCCCATATTGATTCCGGTTCGCCTGGAGCAGCCCTCCGTTGAGCCCGTCAAAGTCCGGTTCCGCATTACCGAGGAGACGCCAAGGCAGGATGTTGATGGTTGTGCGGGTGACGACGACAGGCCATGCGAATACGAATCACGTAACCGAAGCCGCGCGATCTATGGTGAGGATTTTGCGCTCCATGATCCGGATGTTTTTTCTGCTCCGCCCGAATATCTGGACTACAGAGTGGAGACGCCACTCAGCCAACAGTTCAGTGAAACCGAGGGCAAGGGCGTTCTGACCTTTGAGCCCGGGATTACCACATGTTTTATTCGGGCCTGGGTATTTGATGACCATTTTGCTGAGCGCGATGAAAACTTTCTGGTTGAATTGGAGGAAGTGACCGAAGGGCTGGCAACCGTTGATGGCGTTGGCGCGTCGTCGGCAAGACGGGTGACTATTGAAGATAACGCTCCGGAGCTGGAACTGAAGCCAGCGGAGACCGTTATAACCCGGAACGTTCCCACCGAATTTACGGCATTACTGGATAGCCCCAACTCGACAGGCGAGACTCTCTACTCCGCCTTGCTGGTGAACGATCTGGATCTGGTACTGGAAGAGGGTGATCCTGATTACGAGATAAAGCTCAGTTTCAAGGGGCAGGAAGAAACCTTCAGATTCAGCGCAGACGACGATCATATCGAAAATGTCCCTCTTCATATTTATTTTGCCCCCGGTGAACAGGAGGTTCAGTTTGAGGTGACCGTGCTGGCCGATTCCGGAGAGCCGCAGAGAGAGGAGGAATCATTCGAGGTTATTTCCGATCAGGATAGACAATTCGGTCGTGAAAACTTTGTGCGTCACGCCGATCAGTCCACTGAGGTATACATCAATGACTGGATTGATGAAGTGAGCTTCGTGCTCAATGATCCTGTGATGGTAGTGGGTGACTTTGGTGAACTCTATTATGCCGGCATGGACGGTAATGAGCTGAACATTCGGAGTATCAACCGCCTGGGGAGTCAGGACGAATCGGACCCTGATACAGCGAATCTGGTGCCCGGTGAGGAGCAGTTTACCAATACATCTGCCCAAAGTGCGCCCAGACTGGCATTTGCCAGCGTCAATACGGGAACAAGAAATGACCCCGAACGGCGGCGTTATCTCGCTTTCGGCTATACATCTGAGGCTGAAAATATTGAACTGGGATTGTTCCGGTCGATTCTCGATGATGAAGATGAAGAGGGCGAGAAAGAACTGCAATGGCTATACAGCCCCAGGCAACAGGGTGGCGGTAATGCCGAACTCCGGGATCTGGACTTCCGGTCGTCTGACAGGCTTGTTTTTGGGGGCATGGCGGACGGAAACTGGGAGACTCCAGAAGGCACCCGCACTGCGGCGGGGGACTTTGATATTCTCGTTGGTCAGATCGAGTCCTCTGGCAGCGCCGATGAAGAGGAGAGCGCTGATCTGCAGTGGACAAACCTGGTCGGAACCCCTCTGGAAGACCAGTTGATCGGCCTGGACGTAGGCGGGACCGCCATTCGTGCGGTAGGCTGGACCTTGGGGGATCTGGTCCCGGACGATGCGCTTGGCGGAGCCGACTTTTTCGACCTCAGCTTCTCACCTGCGGATGGCGAACTTACCGGGGAAGGGCAGAGTGGTACCGACGACGATGACAAGTGGACAACGATAGCGGCAGGGTCTGGCCTGGTCCTTGGTGGTACTGGACGGCGACTTTACGAGACGGATGAATTCAATATTATTGATCCGGAGTCACCGACAACCGAGTCCGGGGAAGCCGACAATCCGTTTGTCATGATGCTTGGCGCCACCAATCGTGTAAATGCGATTGCAAACCTTGGCCAGAGTGGGTCTCCGGTCGCCAGAGAGCTGACCGCTCTGGCACGCTCTGGCTCCACGATTATCGCTGGTGGTAAATCGGACGGCGATTCAGGTGCCTTTCTCTCACTCCTGAACCGGGAGGGGGGAGAGCTGGAAGAAGAATGGCGAATGGCGCTTGAGGGTGCGGTGTCGATTGCGGGTCTGAATATTCATGAAGGCCGGAAAATCTTCGTGCTCCTTGAAGACGGTAACGGCCAGTATCGCGTCCGGCTCTTCAATCTTCAGGGGAACCAGCTGACGCAGTAATCATGCGATGAATCGAACGGGCGGCTCTTCGCATCGTTCAGATCGTGGTGTGCAAAGGGCTTGATTCCGCGTACAGCCGCAAAAAATCACTGCTGGTAATGACGCCCGTGGGCTGGTTGTTCTGGTCAATCACCAGGGCCGCACTCAACTGATAGGCGAGCATCTGCTGTGCCAGTTGATGGGCGTCGGTTTCCGGTGTGACAGTAACAAAGGCCGGAAGCTCGATGTCCATCAGGCTTTTGCTGGCACCTCCCTGCTGCCAGAGTGCTTCCAACACCCATTCCCGGTCGATCAGACCCGCAACATCACCCTGCACTGATGTCACCACCAGATGATGAACGGAATTCTCATCCATTCGGGTGAGGGCTGCCCTCAGTTCCTGGGACGCCTCGATGGAAAGGATTTTTCGTGAGGCCAGCCGTGCCGAGGGGAGGTAGGGGATTTCCGATTCGGGCTGGTCACTGGATTCTTCCTGATATTCCTGCAGGGCCCGTCGCGCGTTGCTCGGGTAATCCGTGCGAAAGCGTGTCGGGTCCACGGGCTGTTCCGCATTGCCGACGGAGGCATTGATCGGATCCGGCTGGCCACGATCCGCCACCCGCCGTGCCCTAAAGGCTTCCGGCAGCCGCGTTCCCAGGGGACGGCCCGGCTCTGCAACGTGAATAACCATCCGGCATCTCCAGTTTAATAACCTTCATTAAAGGTTATCGGCAGGCTACTGAAAAACTCAAGTTCCAGGCAGCTTGTCGGATCACACGCTAACTCACAGGAACCGCTCGGGTGAGAGGCGTCGTACCAGATCCGGTTCGAGCAAAGGGGCCTCGGAGTTCAGTTGGCGCGCCAGATGATCCGCCAGCAGAGGCGCGTAAGCCAGCCCTTTGCTGCCCAGCCCGGTGATTACGGACAACGAGTGATCCGGTGCGATCGGACCAGCCAACGGCAGGTGATCAGGCAGTGTGGCCCGGAAGCCCACCGCGGCCTCATAATCGCTGTTTTTGTCCCAGCACCTCGCCAGGGCCGGAAGCCATTCGCCAAGCCGGTCCAGATTCTGGAGGTGACTGGATTGTCGGGGTTCAGGCTCCGGATCGTCCCGGTCAAAGGTCGCCCCTACAATCTGTGTTCCCCCCAATGGCGGTAGCGTGTAGCCTCCGCCACAGATGACCGCGCGGGGTATTTCTTCAGGTACCGCCGGCATGAAAGAAATCTGGCCTCTTATGGATC
>SLIH01000063.1 GCA_007135745.1 Halomonas sp.
CGAGAAGATCAAGCAGGCTTTTGAGAAGATTGACCTCAGTCGTGAGCTCGCCATTGTCACCGGTTACGCCCAGTGTCAGGAAGGGCTTATGCGCACCTTCGATCGTGGCTACAGTGAGATGACCTTCAGTCGCATTGCCTGCATCACGGAGGCGAAAGAGGCCATCATTCACAAGGAGTTTCACCTGAGCTCCGCGGACCCGAAGATCGTCGATCCGGAGAAGGTGGTGCCGCTTGGTCGCACCAACTACGATGTGGCGGACCAGTTGGCGAATCTTGGCATGGAGGCGATTCACCCCCGTGCCGCCAAGGGTATGCGTCAGGCGGATATACCGCTGCGGCTGAAGAATACCTTTGAGCCCGAGCATACGGGAACGCTGATTACCCGTGATTATGTCAGCGAGAAGCCGCAGGTGGAGATCATTGCCGGCAAGAAGCATGTCTTCGGCATTGAGGTGTTCGATCAGGATATGCTGGGTGAGCCCGGTGCGGATCGTAAGTTCCTGGAGGTGCTGGGCCGGTTCAAGGCGCATTTCATTACCAAGGATACCAACGCCAACACCATCACCCATTTTGTCGATGCGACGCTGCGTACCGTAAAGCGCATCGTCAAGGCCCTCGAAGAGGTCTTCCCGAACGCGGAAATTTCCACCCGCAAGGTGGCGATCGTTTCCGCGATTGGCAGCGATATGCAGGTCAAAGGCCTTCTGGCGCATTCGGTCAATGCGCTGGCGGAGGAAGAAATTCCAATTCTGGCGCTACATCAATGCATGCGTCAGGTGGACATGCAGTTTGTGGTTGATGAAAGCAACTTCGAGAAAACCATTGCCATTCTGCATGCCACCCTGATCGAGCCTCACAAGCACGAATACGCCATCGTGGCGGCTTGATAGGGTTCATAGGGAAAATCAATGCTGGCCGAAGAGGCGCCGCACCGCCTCTTCGGCTCCCTTCCACATCCTGCAGTCCACCCTCTTCTGCTTCCTCTGCGGTTGAGTCATCCAAATACAGCCTCATAAAGTATAAATAGGCAGAACCTGAAATTTTGAATCGACTGAATAAGCAGGGTTGAGACTATGGATACGCTGTTTGATCCTCTGGAGCAGCGTGATCAGGAGCTGGTTGACGACGTCAGGCTGGACCCTCGGGAAAACTGGAAGGATCCGGCGCCGCCGAACCTGGAAACGCTTGATGACAATGAGCCGGAAACCGTGGTGGGCCATTATTTTCGTGATGGCCACAGGTTCTCTTTGCTTGGCCCCGAGGCTGAGCGTGAGCTATCTCGGCGTCTTGTCAGTGCGTTACAGACGCTCCTCGAAGCCGTCGAGGCGACAACCGAAGCCATGACCATACGTGATGTGCTGGCGGTTGTTGACGAATCTGAAGTCCAGCTGGATGACGAAGCACGGGAAGCGCGCTCCGTGGTTGCTGATTGCCGTCGGCAATTGATTGAGAGCAATCTCCGGCTCGGCGTACACATTGCCCGGGGGCAGCAGGGCCGGGGGCTGCCGCTGCCCGACCTGATCCAGGAAGCGAATCTTGGTCTGATCAAGGCGGTGGAGCGCTTCGACCCGACGCGCGGATTCCGCTTCTCCACCTATGCCTACTGGTGGATCAGCGAAGAGGTTAAACGGGCGATCAAGCGTGGTCGACGTGTTGTGCGCACCCCTGACCATGTCGTGGATGAGATTCGTCGGCTGCAGGCCGTGGAGGCACGTCTGCTCCGGGAATCCGGTGAGGCGCCCGATCGGGACAGGCTTGCCGGGGAGGTCGAGGCAACGCCAGAGCGTGTGGACGAACTTCAGGCACTGGCCCGGCCGGAAGTTTCCACCGCGACGCCCATCACTGGAGACGGTGAGCTTGAGCTGGGCGACACCCTCTCCGAAGAAACCGATGGGGATGAAGGTCTGATGGTGGAGCGGGACCGAAACCGGATCCTGCAGGACCTGTTTACTATTCTGAGGCCTCGTGAAGTGGATATTGTCCGGCGGCGTTTCGGTCTGGACCGGGACGAGCCTGAAACCCTGCAGATTATTTCCGCGCAGCTTGGTATCAGTCGTGAGCGCGTACGTCAGATAGAAAAAGGTGCCCTGAAGAAACTGCGCGAGCACGCGGTTAATTTCGCTGACATGGCCGGGAATTGATGATTCTCGGGGCGGCCTGGTTTCAGGGAAGGTAAAGCCAGACCGCAGCGATAACCTGACAGGCCACAACGACGGTGGTGAGCAGTAGCCTGAGGTGTATATACCAGGCAGGCCAGTAGCTGTTCATGGCGCGGTAGTCTGTCAGGAAGAGCAGAATGTAGAGTAGCGGGAAAACCACTGCCTGGACCTGCCAGGGGGTCAGGAGTGGCAGTGCAGCGGCCAGAAAGAAAAACTGACTCAAGAGCATGGCGCTTACCGGCGAAACCGGATAGGACCTTTCCTCGACCTGCATGCTGATGGTCCAGTAAGCGCCAGCCATAAACGCCAGGATGCCCGCACTGTACAGGTAGAACAGTTTCTCCCCGATCAGGCTCATGTCCTTCCAGAACATCATAATCAGCAGTGTGGCGACAAAGGGTGCGAGCCCGGCTACGCCGAAAAGCACGGCCAATTTCTGAATCAGAAGCATGAATACGTTCCTTCCATCATGAGCCGTTCCCGCGACGTTGCGTTCTCCCTTTTTCAGGGGGCAGGCTACGCCATTGGAAATGTGGTTGATGAATAAAGGTACGTATCCGTGGCGGGCACGGACCATGGGGCGAGGGTTATTATCCGTTGGTTCGGTTGTTCTGGTAGAGCGCCAGCGCGTAACCGAGAGCAACCGCGACCATCATCAGGGAACTGGTAGCGCCGACGTTGAGCATTACCAGCATCCACTCACCTGCTTCCATCAATTGGAGGGTCTGAAGGCCAAAAATGGAAAATGTGGTGAATCCACCGCAGAAACCGGTCATAAGAAACTGGCGTCGTTTGAGTTCCGACAACCAGTGGTGCACGGGCAACTGCAGTCCGGCCACCCAGCCGATGATTAATGACCCGAGTATATTGGCCGCCAACGTAGCCCATGGGAGCTGATCGGCTTCGGGAATACCTATCACCAGTTGAAGGCTGTAGCGGCTCAGGCTTCCCAGGAGGCTTCCCATGGCAACCCACGCGGAAACGGGCAGCTTCACGTGTCAACTCCACTCAGCCAGTTTCCGGTGAGCATTCCGACCCAGACTGCGGCCAGGCCAATGGCCATGGTTATCAGTATGTTGGCCAATGCTGAGCCATAATGACCCTCTCGAACGAGCTGCAGGGTTTGCAGAGCGAGGGAGGAGATGGTCGTGTAGCTACCGCAGAATCCGGTTATCAGGAGGAGCGTTGCCGTGCTATAGGCTACGTTCGGGGTTTGAAACAGCGTGAAAACCAGGCCAGCAAGCAGGGCCCCGCTGAAATTGACAATCAGGGTCCCCCAGGGGAATTCTTGTCCGGCCAGTCTGTTGATCCAGGCTGTAACCCAGTATCGAGCGACTCCGCCGAGTGTGCCGCCAAGTGCGACTGCCAGAAATTCGTACATGCAAGCGGTTAATGACTGTGAAAAGTGCTGCAGACTATATCACATCGGCAGGGCGTGGCGCGGGGAGGAAAATCCTTTTCCAGGCTATCCGTGCTCAGGCCGTCTCCAGTTGAACGGCATCAATTTTGAGCAGCCGTGCGAGGGCCGGCTGGTGATGGGGTTGGACCAGGTCGGCCAGTGTGTATTGGTCCAGAACCGCCAGGAACGAGTCCAGGGCTTCACGCAGGACATGGGTCAGCCGGCAGGCGGGAGTAATGGTGCAGGTGTTGCCGGGCCTGAAACACTCCACCAGCCCCAGGTCCTGCTCGGTTTCGCGCAACAGCACACCGATATTGATCTGCTCTGCTGCGCGAGCCAGGGTGATACCACCTTGTTTGCCGCGTACTGCATGAACATAGCCCAGCTGGGTCAACTGATTGACCACTTTCATCAGGTGGTTTTTGGAGATGTCGTAGGCGTCGGCGATCTCCTGGATCGTGGATCGCTTTTCACCCTTGGCGTGCAGATAGATCAGCACGCGCATGGAATAATCAGAATACTGCGTTATGCGCATGGTCAACACCTGGCAGGTTGAATGACTTCAGCAACAGGCTGATGCCACTATTGTACGGTATATATCTTTCTAAAATAAGAGCGGTTGCTATTCATGAAGCATTAAACTCAAATTCCTTGCTAATGCTAACGGTTTCTGCCCTTGCGGGGCAATTGACCAGGTGGTCATTAACCAACCCCACGGCCTGCATAAAGGCGTAACAGATCGTGGGACCTACAAAACGGAATCCACGCCGTTTCAGTTCCCTGGACATGGCCCGCGACTCTGCAGTCTCGGTGGGAACCTCGTCTATATGGTACCAATGGTTGATCCGGGGGCGTCCATCCACAAACCCCCAGAGAAACTCAGGGAATTCTTCACCTCTGGATTCCATCTCAAGCAAGGCACGGGCGTTAGTGATGATCGCCTCAACCTTTTTACGGTTACGAACAATCGATGGATTGCTCAGGAGCCTCTGGATATCATGTTCGCCATACTCGGCAAGACGTTCTGCCTGGAACTGTTCAAAGGCCTCGCGGTACCCGGACTGCTTGCGCAGGATGGTGAGCCAGCTCAAGCCAGCCTGTTGACCGTCCAGGCAAAGCTTTTCAAAAAGCTCCAGCCGATCAGCGACTGGCCGGCCCCAGACATAATCATGGTACGCAATATAATCGGGCTGGTTTCCGCACCAGGGGCAGCGACCATCCTGCTCCGGATTCATCCGTCCCCTCTCAGTCGTTCGCTCAGCCACTGGGAGAGGACCTCGATTTCCTGCGGGCAAACGGCATGCTCCATGGGAAAGCTGTGATAATCCACCGGATGTCCGCGTTGTTCCAGCAGTCTGGCTGCACGTTCACCGAGCACATGGGGGACGATGGGGTCCGCGCTTCCGTGGCAGACCAGCACGGGCAGTCTGTCGTTGCTGCCACTGGGTTCAATGTCTTCAGTCGTGGCGAAATAGGACGAGAGCACCACGAGTCCTGCCAGAGGTTGGGGGTGCGTTAACGCCAGCTCTATGGCCACCGCACCACCCTGGGAAAAGCCGGCAACGATGATGCGCTCGGAAGGAATGCCTCGTTCGCATTCCCGATCGATGAGCTTCCGCACGGCTTCTGCCGAGGCGCGGAGTTCCCCGGTATCGACCTTGCGATCGATCTGCATTTCCAGGATGTCGTACCAGGAAGGCATCTGCATGCCACCGTTCACTGTCACCGGGCGGACCGGCGCATGGGGAAATACAAACCGAACCCGCGCATCCCTGGGCAGTTTGAGATGGGGGACCAGCGGCTCGAAATCGTGGCCGTCCGCGCCGATGCCGTGAAGAAGTATCACACTGGCGTTGGCCGGTTGTTCCTGCGGTTCGATTTCGACACAGGGAAGTAATGTCATTGGATGCTCCGCTTAATCGAATTCTCGGGAATAGGGTACACTGTGGCGTCAAGATCCCATTGCCCGCTTACGGCTCGGAATGGCCGCCCTGATGCTCCGGTGAATTCCAGAACCCCCGGATGACCCGGCTTCTCCCAGATCATGCTGATCCGGTAGTCACCAAAAATACCG
>SLIH01000114.1 GCA_007135745.1 Halomonas sp.
GGACGCACTCCCATGGTCGGCCCGGTCATCAGGGAGTTCCTGCCGGAGCTGGACCTGCTCACCTACCTGGAAGCCATCCTGCGTGTCTACAATCGCTATGGCCGCCGTGACAACAAGTTCAAGGCGCGCATCAAGATCCTGGTCAAGGCACTGGGGCCGGAAACCTTCGCCCGCAAGGTCGAGGAGGAATGGAGCCATATTCGGGAATCCCAGACACGCCTGACCCGTGAAGAGATCGACCGGGTGAGCGGCTTTTTCACCGAGCCCGACTATGAGCGCCTCGAGGATCGTCCGGCGGCACTGATCAAACCGCTGGAAAGCGAAAAGGGCTTTGCCCAGTGGCATCAGCGCAACGTAGCGCCCCACAAGCGGCCCGGTTACGCCATCGTCACGCTGACGGTCAAGGAAGTCGGCCAGCCACCGGGTGACGTTACCGACGACAAACTTGAGCGCATTGCCGATCTTGCCGATGAATTCAGCTTTGGCGAAGCGCGCGTCACCCACCAGCAGAATGTGGTGCTGGCCGACGTTCGCCAGGACCGCCTGTACGATCTCTGGCAGGAAGCCAAGGGGCTTGGCTTTGCCACCGCCAACCTGGGCCTTCTGACCGATGTCATCTGCTGCCCCGGCGGGGACTACTGCGCGCTGGCCAACGCCAAGTCCATTCCGGTGGCGGAATCCATCCAGCGCCGGTTCGACGACATCGACTTTGTCCACGATCTGGGTGAACTCGACCTGAACATTTCCGGCTGCATGAACGCCTGTGGCCATCACCACGTAGGGCACATCGGCATTCTGGGCGTGGATAAGAAAGGGCAGGAATGGTACCAGATCTCCCTCGGGGGCTCTTCCGACCAGGATGCTGCCGTGGGCAAGATTCTCGGCCCCTCCTTCGCCCGCGATGAAGTCGATAATGTCGTCGCCAAAATACTCGACGTCTATGTCGAGAAGCGCACCGAGGAGGAGCAGTTCCTGGATACTTACCGCCGCATCGGTATTGAACCGTTCAAGGAGCGTGTCTATGCGTAATGTTGTTACCCTTAACGGGATTACCAGTGATGACCAGTGGACGCTGGTGGACATGCCGGCTGAAGGGGAATCTCTGGATGTTCCAGACGCTCCAGCCATAGTGCCGCTCAAGTGGTATCAGGAGAATAGCGCTGCTGTTGAGGGCCGTGAGGACATCGGGGTCTGGTTTGACAGCGACGACGAGCCGGAGGTTCTGGGTGAAGACTGCCGGCGCTTTCCGATCATCGGTGTCAACTTTCCCAAGTTCAGTGATGGGCGCGGCTACAGCATTGCGCGCCTGCTCCGGGAACGTTATGGGTTCGAAGGTGACTTGCGGGCCGTTGGCGATGTGCTTCTGGACCAGCTCTTCTACATGAAGCGTTGCGGCTTCAGCACCTTCGCCCTGCGTGCGGACAAGGACATCAATAAGGCTGAAGCAAACCTGGAGGTTTTCGGCGAGGTGCATCAGGCAGCAGTGGATGAACAGGAGCCACTCTTCCGTCGGCGCAACAGCCGTCAGTCCGCCTGATTCCTGTACCAACGGATTTCCTGCAAATGGCGCCCTCCGGGGCGCCATTTTTTATTGGTAACGACCCGTCCTGATCCAGTCCACACCGCGCATGAAAACCGATTCCAGTGCCGTCGCTGTGGCCAGGCCCAGTTTTTCAGGCAGGGACTTGCGTCGCTCATAGCGAACCAGAAGAACATCACTGTTCTCGCAGGCGTCCATCAGATACTGATCGGATGTCGCCAGATCATCCGCCAGCTTCACCTCCATGGCACGGCGTCCGAACCAGATTTCGCCCGTGGCAATGCGGTCGATCTCAACCACTGGACGGTGCTCGCTGACATAATCCTTGAACAACTGATGCGTATCCTCAAGGTCCTCGCGGAATTTCTGCCGGCCTTTCTCGGTATTCTCCCCGAAAAGCGTCAGAGTCCGCTTGTACTCCCCCGCAGTCAGTACCTCGAAATCAACTTCGTTCTTTTTCAGAAAACGGTGGAAGTTGGGAAGCTGAGCAACCACCCCAATGGATCCGAGAATGGCGAAGGGTGAGGCAACGATCCGATCGGCAACACAGGCCATCATATAGCCCCCGCTGGCGGCCACCTTGTCAACACAGACCGTCAGGGACAGCTCCCTGCGCCGCAGGCGATCCAACTGGGCCGCTGCATAACCATAGGAATGAACCATGCCACCCGCGCTCTCCAGCCGCACAACCACCTCATCACGGTCGGGTTCGGCTACTCCGAGGATCGCGGTCACACAGCGGCGCAGGGAAGCCGTCTGACTGGCCTTGATGTCACCGGCAAAGTCGACCACGAAAACCCGCTTGCGGACCGACTCCTCCCCTTCCTTCTGGGCGGACGCGGCCTTTTTGTCTTCGTTTTTGCGCTTTTTTCGCAGCTGCTTGAGCCAATGACGTCTGCGACCGGCCTCCAGCATGCCGGCTTCAAGCGCGTCACGAGTCTCGCGCATCTGGTCATTGAGCCGCACAACCTGGAGCTCGCCCTCATCCTCGTGATGTCGCGCCCGCTGCGCGGCGGAAAGGATCACCGATACCAGAATGAGCGCGGCAACCACGAAAGTCACGATCTTCGCCAGGAAAAGGCCGTATTCCGACAGTATTTCCAATGTCTTCCCCCACAGTCTGTCCAACACAAACGAGTCATTCTAGCGAAGAGATTGGCCAGCGTCATGACGAACAATTTTTCAAACAAGCGTTCGATCAGTCTTGACAGCCCAGTCACCCCACCCTAAAGTCAGGCTGAGCCATACGTGGCCAAACGACAACAGAGAACAAGGGAAGCAAGCATGTCTGTGAAACCCGTTTTTGAGAAACTCCAACAGAATTTCAACGCGGACGCCGCCTCGGGTCTCGACCTGGTCTTTCAGTTCGATATTGAGGATGACAGCAGTTACCACCTGGTCATCAAGGATGGGAACTGTGATCTGAACGAAGGCAACCACGACGACCCTTCCGTGACACTCATCATGAACTCGGAGACACTCCAGGGCATTGTCAGCGGCGAGACTGATGGCATGCAGGCATTCATGGCCGGGCAGCTGCGCGCCGAAGGCGACATGATGCTTGCGACCAAGCTCGGCGAGCTCTTCAACGTCGGTTGAACGGCGACACTCTCCCGGGGGCACCCCGGGAGAATCCCCCTACTCCTCAACCCACGCCTGCCAGGCCTCTTCCGCACTGTCGTTGACCGGCACGGCTTCCAGTCGATGACCGGATACCACAATGTCGAAAACTGCCTGATCCGCAAGTGGCAAGTAGGCCGGTAACGGCTCTTCCACCCGCACCATGGGCAACCAACGCGCAACCGCCCTGAACCATTGCTGGTAGGATGTCATGAAATCCTCTCCCTGAGGTTCTGTCGCCTGCGCCAGCCCCTGCTCCACATTGAACCAGCCACCGGCAACAGGTTCGCCATAATAGGCCATGGCGGGGAATCCGATTTCAAACAGAAGGCCATCAAACGCCAGCAGGTGCCCTCGCACTTCAAGGAATTCACTGGTTAGCTGATGGGTTCTCGGAGCCCCTCCCCCCGGGTACTGAACCGATACCCGCCAGGCATCGGTACCCACCTCGGTGATAATCACCGTTTTCACTGCCTCATTGGCCATGACGGGGTGCCAACGGTGAAGCGCTCCGGCAAACATCAGGCTTGCCGCCGCAAGCCCTATCAGCAGCCAGAGGGCGGTGCCACGCATCAGGGCTCCGCGCCAGCTTGCGTGGCGCAGAAGCAGTAGGCAGAGGAAAAATGCAACGGCACCGACGGCGGCGAAGACAATGGTGGTCAGCGTTAGGGTCATGACGGCATCCTGCCTTGATCAGAAACGACCGGATTGTACCATTGGGAGACTGATAACAGCTTGCCGGAAAGTGAACTCGCGGTGAAGCATCGGGAGCGTCGAATCAATCAGGCTTCGACATCATTGAGGGATGTCTCGGCCAGCTTCAGCAGATCCGGATTGCGACTGTCCCGAACGCCCAGCCCCTCGATGTAGTATTCCAGCGACGTCAGGGCATCCGCGAGCGCCTCAAGTATGCGGTTATCTGGCGGACGATTGGAATTGAGCAGTTGCTGCTCAATGCAGTCGGTGACCCGATTGATGACATCGGCGGCTTTCTCATCCTCCATCAGCAGCATCCCACCGCCGATACTGCGCAGGGTTGCCGGCACATTGGCCAGATGAAGTTTATCGTAATCCGATTCCAGGAAAGCGGTAATGGCCTTTTTGGCAAGCGTCAGTGCCGCACTTGCCTCATCGGCAAGAACGATCAGCGCTTCCCGCACATAGAGCGAATGCTCGTCCTTGCGCACCTTGCTCGCAAGATCGTCGGTATCTGCAGAGATTCCTCGGGTAGAGATCTCCTGGGCCGCTTCTTCGATATTCAATACGGCATCCGCAACCGAGTAGAGTTCAGTCTCACCCGGCAGCGTGCCTTTCTTTTCCCATTCTCGAAGCCTCTGGGCCTCATCCTGGGCCAGCTTGCTCAACTTACTCAGCTCCAGAATGGTCAGGGTGTTGCCCAACCGATCCAGTGAGTCTGCCACATTCCCCAGTTCACTGGTGTCCGGGTCGATCCCACGTTCAATAATATCCAGCCGGTCTTTAAGCTCAGTCAATTCTTCCTTGAGTGCATCGGAAAGTGCCCGCAACACATCCCCACCAGGCCCATACAGCTGACGCCTGTGCTGGACAAGCTTCTGCTCGGTAAAGCTTGTCTCCGGTAATTCAAATCCGTCCAGGATGGCCCGAACCCTTTCGTCCTGCGAGGCGGAGCGATAGAGAATGTAAACCAGCTCCCTGCGAATGGATTCCGGAGCGGACTTCCCCATACTCACCTTGCCGACGTAGACCAGCTCCCGGGCGTAGCGCTCAATCTTCATGAACAGTCGCTTACGGTTCTTCTCCGCAGTGAGGTCCTGCTCCTGCATAATGTCGGCGACAAGAGAGACCAGACACCAGAGTTGCCCCAGCGGCTGCTCCTGGCACAGGCGCACAAACCCCTGCGCGGCGCGGCCAATCAGTCGACGGCTGGTATCGAGGTCCCTTCCACGGATCAGCCCCAGCAGCCCAACCTGGTACATAAGACGGAAACGACGCGCGTGTATCTCAAAATCGTTGTCGTCGGCCAGTTCCAGCGTTTTGAACGACAGGCCGGCACAGAAGTCCACTGTTGCGGACAGATCAGCATCGAAGAAGCAGGAATCGGGATAGGGTTTGTCATTGCGGGCTTCACGCAGTTCATTGATAACAGGAAGAAGCAGCTCGGGATGATCAGCCTGCTCGCGCTGATAGTATTCCACG
Organism: Halomonas sp.; assembly: GCA_007135745.1. Classification (GTDB taxonomy): domain Bacteria; phylum Pseudomonadota; class Gammaproteobacteria; order Pseudomonadales; family Oleiphilaceae; genus Halospina. The sequence goes on from SLIH01000114.1 coordinate 5,339, forward strand.
TAACGCCTGAGCGTGAAGAGCGCATTGTTGAGTGCTGTGAGCAGGTTGTCCTTGTCATCGGTGGCACCGACAGGCACCTCATTGGACAACGCCACCGCTTCCTGACACAGAAGAACACCGCCGCGCAGTTCGACCAGGGTGAAAATACCTCTCAGCTGATTAAGATAATCAACTGAATTCTGCAGATCGGATTCACTTTCGCGATTCTCCTGAAACC
>SLIH01000335.1 GCA_007135745.1 Halomonas sp.
AGGGTTCAAGGGCTACTTCCGGCCCGGCAACCCGGGGGGTTTTACCCCCTTCAAAACAGCATTTATCAGACAAACTGTGCAGTCACAGCCCCTACCACAGTTACCTTCGCGCCGAACACTGCGCCAGCAGTTGCGGCGTCGACGACGCGCACTCACCTCCCAGGAACAGAGAAAGGCATCAAGGGCTGTGAGCCGATGGCTTCAGGCGTGTCCTGCGGTTATTCAAGCCCGCCATATTGCCCTCTACTGGCCCAATGACGGCGAAATTGACCCGCGACCGTTTCTTCAGCGAGCACGCCGACTGGCCAAGACCTGCTACCTGCCGGTTCTGCATCCAGTTCATCACAATCGCCTGTGGTTCTTTCGCTTCAACGAGAAAACCCGCCTGACGCCGAACCGGTTTGGAATACCTGAGCCCAGCGTGCGCAACCATAAGGCCCGCCCCGCCTGGGCGCTGGACGTGATTCTGATGCCGCTGGTGGGGTTCACCCCAGCGGGGGATCGACTCGGCATGGGAGGCGGCTTCTACGACCGCACGCTGGAATTCACCCGGCACACGGAAAGAAGACCCAAACTGATTGGACTGGCCCATGAATGCCAGAAAGTTGAACAGATGCCGACGGCCCAATGGGACATCCCCATGGACTACATCGTGACAGACAGTGGAATCTATACGCCTCGGCGATAAGGCGAGGCAATCTGCGGAGAACGCCCGGGGGTACTTTCTTTGTAAGTCAGAGGGTTGAGGCTTCGTGCACCATGATCAACTGCAGATGAGCGGCCTCTGCCGCCCGATCACCGGGACTTCCTTCTGATGCTGCCAGCGTGGTAATACCGCTGATCAGAAGACCAACCGCAAATACCACGACCAAGGCGCGAATCACGTCGGGCTTGCGACTCATATTCGTAATCTCCTGCCAGAGCCTGAGGAATCTTTGATTTCTTTTTTATTATGCACCTGGAAGCGATTTCCAAGGTGATGATAGAAAGCTTAACAGTAAATTGCTTTTTTACAATTCATCAAAGATTTCATTTTTTTCAGAATTGTTACGGGCATGTAGCAGTTTTCGGCTTTTACATTTCATTTCCCGAGAAAGAGTCGATAGGCTGGGTCATCCGTGTACTCCTCATAACTGAACCCAACCTTATCCAGCATCGCCCTGAACTCGTCCATATCGGCGTCTTCGACCTGGGCTCCCATGAGCACGCGGCTGTACGCCGCCCCGTGGTTACGGTAATGGAACATGGAGATATTCCAGCGGGATCCCAGAGACATCAGAAACTTCATGAGCGCACCCGGTCGCTCGGGAAACTGGAACTGGAAAACCTTTTCATTGGTCACGGAGGGGGCGTGCCCGCCCACCATGTGGCGAATATGCTGCTTCGCCAGATCATGGTCGGTCAGATCCATTACGGGATACCCCATATCCTCCAGTTCGCTCACCACTTCATTGCGCCCCAGGCCACCGGCCTGGATCTGGACGCCAACAAAGATGTGCGCCTCATCCGCCGAAGAATAGCGGTAGTTGAACTCGGTGATACTGCGTTTCTGAAGCGCCTTGATGAACTTACGGAAACTCCCCGCGCGCTCAGGAATGGTCACCGCCAGGATAGCCTCGCGCTGCTCCCCGACCTCGGTACGCTCTGAAACATACCGCAGGCGATCGAAGTTCATGTTCGCACCGCTGACCACCGCGATCAGATTTTCGTCTTCCAGACCCAGCTCCTGCGCATACTTCTTCAGTCCGGCCACGGCGAGCGCACCCGCCGGCTCGGAAATGGAGCGTGTGTCCTCGAACACATCCTTGATGGCGGCACAGATTTCATCGGTAGAAACCGTAACCACCTGATCAACGGATTGTCTGCAAACGTCCCAGGTGTGCTTGCCAATCTGCTTCACGGCCACACCATCCGCAAAAATGCCGACCTGAGGCAGCGTCACGCGTCGCCCCGCCTTCAATGCCTCAAACAGGCAGGCGGAATCGTCCGGCTCGACCCCTATGACCCGTGTTTCCGGACGCAGGTACTTGATGTAGGCGGCCATGCCAGCAATGAGACCGCCGCCACCCACGGGAATGAATACCGCATGAATGGGCCGCGTAAATTGCCACAGCAACTCCATGGCCACGGTCCCCTGCCCGGCAATGGTGTCGGGATCATCGTAAGGGTGGATATAGGTATAACCGTGCTTCTCCATCAGCATCTGGGCGTGCTCGGAGGCCTCATCGAAGGCATCACCCTTGAGAACCACTTTGGCCCCACGGTCACGGACAGAGTTGACCTTGATTTCGGGCGTGGTCTGGGGCATGACAATAACGGCCTTGATCCCCAGTTCACTGGCAGCAAGCGCCACACCCTGGGCATGGTTGCCCGCCGAAGCCGCAATCACGCCCTTGGCTTTTTCCTCGTCACTGAGCTGGCTGATCTTGTTATAGGCGCCGCGCAACTTGAACGAAAATACCGGCTGCAGGTCTTCGCGCTTGAGGAATATATTGTTCCCGAAGCGCCGTGAGAGGCTGCGCGCATGGGTTACCGGTGATTCAATCGCCACGTCATAGACACGGGCATCAAGAATCTTCTTTATGTAGCGCTGCGGCATGATCGGTCAATCCCCGAGTGTGGTTTTGAGTAAAAGCACCGAGTTTAAGGACATTGAGCCAACCCCGTCTATATGAGACCAACGCTTTTCCGTATACTCGTGCCACGGATCCCAGAAAACAGGAGGTGCCCCGTGAGCCAGAATGTCCGTAAAGAGGAAGCCGCCCGTGCCGCGCTGAATCATATCCTGCCCGAGCTGAGCCCGGACAGTATTCTGGGCATTGGCACCGGAAGCACCGTCAATTTCCTGATTGAAGCCCTGGGGGAAGTCAAGAACCGTTTTGCTGGTGCCGTCTCCAGCTCAAAGGCAACCACCGAACGCCTGGAACGCAAGGGCATTGAGGTGTTCGATCTCAACACGGTGGAGCCGCCACGCTTCTACATCGACGGCGCCGACGAGGCCAATGAGCGACTGGAGCTGATCAAAGGCGGTGGTGGCGCCCTGACCCGGGAAAAAATCCTGGCAGCCGCCTCGGAAACCTTTATCTGCATCATCGACGAAAGCAAGCATGTTGGCATTCTGGGCAAATTCCCACTGCCCATCGAAGTAATCCCCATGGCCCGCAGCTACGTTTCCCGCCAGATCACAAAGATGGGAGGTGATCCGGCCTACCGGGCAGGAGTCACCACGGACAACGGCAACATCATCATTGATATCCACAACATGGACATCGGCCGCCCCATCCGTATTGAGGAGCAGCTCAACCAACTTCCCGGGCTGGTGACCAACGGCCTCTTCGCCCGCCGCCCAGCGGATATTCTGTTCATGGCGACCAGCGAGGGCGTCAAGGAATTCCGTCGTCCATCAAGCACCGACTGACTGATCACGGAGGCTGAGGCCAGCCTCTTTGAACAACTGTACGCCAAAAGCAAACCAAGCGCTTGCTTGGCCGATATTGCTCGGGCACAATCCGGTCATTGGACCAACCAACCGGAGTCGTCATGAGCAAAGCTGATATCCGCTACTTCAACGAAGACCATGACCAGGCCAGGGAAACCGCCCGCCGCTTCGTCGAACGGGAAATACTCCCCAACATTGATGCCTGGGAGGAAGCCGGAGAGTTTTCGAGGGATCTGTATCGCAAGGCGGGCGATGCGGGACTGCTGGGCATCGGCTATCCAGAGGCCCTGGGCGGTTCCGGTGAAGGGGATCTGTTTCTGAAAATCGCCGTCAGCGAAGAACTGATGCGCAGCACTTCGGGCGGGCTGGTGGCCGGCCTGGGTTCGCTGGACATCGGTCTCCCGCCAGTCATTCAGTGGGGCTCGAAAGCCCTCCGGGAGCGCGTGGCGCCCGCCGTCATCCGGGGAGAAAAGATCGCGGCGCTCGCGGTCACTGAACCCGGCGGCGGCTCCGATGTGGCCAATCTGAAGACCCGGGCTGTGCGCAACGGAGATCACTACATCGTCAACGGCAGCAAGACCTTCATTACCAGCGGGCATCGGGCCGATTACCTCAGCGTTGCCGTGCGCACTGGCGCAGAAGGCCACAACGGGGTCAGCATGCTGCTGGTGGAGAAAGACATGCCGGGTTTCAGTACCGGGCGCCACCTGAAGAAAACCGGATGGTGGGCCAGCGACACGGCGGAACTGTTCTTCGACGACGTCAAAGTTCCCGCAGAGAATCTCATCGGGCAGGAGAATGGCGGCTTTATGGTCATCATGACCAACTTCCTGCGCGAGCGACTGATGCTGTGCGTGATGGGCTACATGACCGCGCGCATTGCCCTGGAGATGGCCACCAACTACAGCCGTGAACGCGAAGCCTTCGGCCGTCCGATCAGCGGTTTTCAGGTGACCCGGCACAAACTGGTGGACATGGCCACAAAGGTTGAGATCGCCACCGAATACAGCTACCGCTGTGCGGCACTGATGCAGGCGGGCAAGGCGCCGGTAAAGGAAGTGGCCATGGCCAAAAATTTCTGCGCCGAAGTAGCGGAAGAGGTTACCCGCGAAGCGGTTCAGATCCACGGCGGCATGGGCTACATGCGCGAAGCAGGCGTTGAGCGACTGGCCCGTGACGCACGCATTCTCGCCATTGGCGGCGGCACAACAGAGATCATGAAAGAGCTGATCGCAAAGCAGATGAAACTCTGAGACCAGGGATTGTTTGTGGACGATGAACGGGCGCGTATAATGCGCAACTCAAACTTTTAATCCGCAGGCGCTGCGGCGCCCAGAAATCGTCAACCAAACCAGGGAACAGACCATGAACTTTGATCAGATTCCACCCGGAAAGAATCCGCCGGATGACATCTACGTCGCCATCGAAATTCCCGCCAACGCTTCGCCCATCAAGTATGAGATCGACAAGGATATGGGCGCGGTTATGGTGGACCGCTTCATGGCCACCCCCATGTTCTACCCGGCCAACTACGGCTTCATCCCCAACACACTGGCCGATGACGGCGACCCGCTCGATGCGCTGGTCGTGGCGCCCTACCCGGTCATGCCCGGCTCCATCATCCGCTGCCGCCCGGTGGGCGTGCTGAACATGGAGGACGAGGCGGGCGAAGACGCCAAGCTGGTCTGTGTTCCCCATGACAAGCTGACCACCGCCTACCAGGACGTAAAAGACGTTGATGACCTGCCGCAGCTTCTCAAGGACCAGATCAAGCACTTCTTCGAGAACTACAAGACGCTTGAGAAGGGCAAATGGGTAAAAGTCCGCAACTGGGATAACGCGGCAGCGGCGCGTACGGCTGTTGAGGAATCGGTAGCCAACGCCGCCAAATAACAGTCAGTGCGGTTCGGACTGCGGTCGACGCAGATGGAAGCCCAGGGCACCGCTGATATTCAGCTGCCGTACGGCCTCCCACTCGTCGGCCGTTTCCACGCCACTGACAAAGACTTCCATGCCCCGCTCCCGGGCGACCGGAACAATGGACTCCAGGAAGAACCTGGCATCGGAACGCCGATGCAGATCGCGAATGTAACTGCGATCCACCCTCAAGGCAT
>SLIH01000411.1 GCA_007135745.1 Halomonas sp.
ACGGCGTCCTTGAGCTGCTTGCCCGCCTTGAATCCGACGGATTTGCTCGCGGGGATATTCATGGGCGCGCCGGTCTGCGGATTGCGGCCGGTGCGGGCGCTGCGTTCCCGAATACTGAAGCTGCCAAAACCGGGCAGCGAGACGCCCTCGTCCCGGGCCAGTGCTGCCCCGATCTGATCCGTGATCGCATTGATGACTTCCTGAGCCTTCCCTTTCGATAGGCCTGTATCCTCAGCAATGGCTGCGGCAAGTTCCGGTTTTCGCATCGTTTTTCTCCTTTCTGGCTTGAAACAGGGCGCACCTTGGTGCCCCCGATACATCTTCAGGTATAGACGGCAGAGCCGGCCTGTCAAATCCCTTTCCTCCAGTTTGCATTCATGGCACTGAAGCCGGGGGTGAAAAGCCCTGGAGATCCGCCCAATTCTTTCTGTTGTTTCACTGCTTTGAGGTATTTGTCTCACAAATTTCCTGACGGGTTGGCCATAATGTCCGCCTGACAAAAGTTAACAAACTGTTACGCCCGCGCTGATTCACTGGTGCGCGTGCCGAGACGCCAGCTCAGATACGGCGTGATCCGCTGATCCAACGATAAAAAACAGGAAGGAAAATGCTTCGAGCCAATGGTTACTCCTTTTTCCGAGCCATGTTCGCTGTTGCCCTGGTGGCTTTGCTCACCGGCTGCGGTGCCGCCCTTGAGCGCCACATGCAGAAAACCAGTGGCGAGGTTATGCAGTCGTTATCACGAAACCACACGCTGCCCTACCAGCTGGAGCAGGATGATGCGCACATGGCCTGTTCCATGGCGGAAGCAACAACGCCGATGATGATGGCTTTCGGACGGGTCACTACCACGCCGAATCAATTGGGTGTGACCATGAGTCTCTCGGCGGGGGCCTGTGCCGAGGAGCGCGGTCGAGAGCTTGAATACGCCTACCAGAAGCACATGCGGGACCGCAACGTGGCCCAGGCGCGTGATGCACGCTACGCCTCCCATCGACACTATCGCATTGCCGCCAAGCGCTATCACCGCAGCTGGCAATACCTCAATGTGCATTACGGAGACGTGGGCCAGGGTGACTGCCCGACGGAGGAATTCAACGACGATCTGGATGAATTCATTTACCTCAATGGGCTTCTGGCCGGGCTCCAGGCAATGAATGCTGAAACCAAGGCCAGCCAGTCACTGGGTGTGGCGACCAATATTCCCGCGCGGGTGGAGCGTGCTGCTCAGTGTCTGGATGATGACAAGTGGTGGGGGGCTCCCATGGCGCTGCGTGCCGCCATCTGGTCGATGCTGCCTTCCACCATGCCGGAGGGTGAAGATCCCTTTGAGCGGCTCGAGGAAGCAGGCCGTAAAGGTGAAGAGGCCGGAGTGAGATTGCCTCACGTCATGCACGCGATTGCTGCCGATAATGCGGGTGACAATGAGCGTGTCCGGCGCGTGATCCGTCGTCATGCCGAAGCGATCAACGAAAATAACGCGGCCCGTCACTGGGTGATGGTCGACGAGAACGCGACCCTGAATATTCTCGCGCTGTCAGATCGGCTCTGGATTGAAAACACAGGACATCGAACTCCCACAGGGAAGCTGGGGACATTCTGGGATGATTCGGCTCCGGAGCAGGAAGAGGAAATTGACATGGAAGATTTCCTTTAAGTCGACGTTGCTGCGAATACCCGGAAGCTGGATTCAGGACTGAAAGAGGTGGAGGTGATGCCAGTAAAAACCGTCAGGCTCATCGCTTATACAATGGCCGCTCTACTCATGCTGGGGCAGGCCGCCAATGCAGAGGAAGGTGTCATTGAGCGCACCTTCTGTGTGTGGGATCCGGTGGGCTCCAGCGGCCGCCTGTTCAGTCTGATGCAGTCACAGCGGCCGATGGCCCTGGAATACGACGTGGATCTCAAGCTGCGTGCCTATACCAACGAGCATATAGCGGCCGAAGAGTTTCGGGCGGGGCAGTGTGACCAGGTGCTGTTGACCGGTGCCATGGCACGGGAATTCAATCGGTTTACGGGCTCCCTTGATGCCATGGGCGCGATCCCGACGGAAAAGGAAATGCGCATGATGATGCGTGTACTCAGTCAGGAGAGCGCTCAGCAATATCTGCGGGCAGGGCGTTATGAAGTTGCCGGGGTTCTTCCGGCGGGTGCGGTTTATCTGTTCCTGCGGGACCGCTCCATAGATCAGGTTGAAAAACTCCAGGGCAAGCGGATTGCCACCCTGGATCATGATCGGGCGGCCGTCACCATGGTACGGCATGTGGGGGCTTCAGTGGTCGGCTCGACTACCACCAACTTTGCCGGTCGCTTCAATAACGGAAGCGTTGATGTGGCCTATGCGCCAGCCGTGGCCTATGAGCCCATGGAGCTATACCGGGGGCTGGCCGATAACGGGGGGATATTCCGCTACAAGATTGCCCAGATGAATTTCCAGATTCTGGTGCGTCATGAGCGCTTCCCTGATGACTATATCCAGGCGGTTCGTGAACATGCCCATGAGAGCGTGGATGGTGCCTACGAGATCATCCGTGATGCCGAAGACACGATCGACGAAGACTACTGGATGTACCCAAGCGCGCAGGAGAAAGCGGAGTACGATGGAATGCTCCGTGAAGTGCGAATACAGCTGCGTGATGAGGGCGTGTTTGATGCCAAGGCGCTGCGGGTGATGCGAGGCGTACGCTGTCGGGTGGATCCTTCCCGCGCGGAATGTACGGAAAACAGAGAATAGACTTTTCACAGAGGACAGACTCAAATGATGATGGCGGGGAAGACTTTAAGGGCTCTGGTTGTGGCTGCAGCCAGTGTGATGCTGCTGGGACAGCAGGCCCATGCCGACGACGAGGTGGTTGAGCGTACTTTCTGTGTGTGGGATCCGGTGGGCAGCAATGGTCGTCTGTTCAGCCTGATGCAATCACAGCGGCCCCTGGCCCTTGAGCAGGGTGTGGACCTCAAGATGCGCGCCTACACCAATGAGCATATTGCCGCAGAAGAATTCCGTGCGGGGCAATGTGACAAGGTGCTTCTGACGGGCACCATGGCTCGTGATTTCAATGAATTCACCGGCTCGCTCGACGCCATGGGGGCCATCCCCGGGGAAGAGGAAATGCGCATGCTGATGCGGGTGCTCAGTCAGGACAGTGCCCGTCAGTATCTGCGCAACGGAGAATATGAAGTGGCAGGTATTCTGCCAGCCGGATCTCTCTATCTGTTCCTGCGTGATCGCTCCATTGACTCGGTGGAGAAACTGCAGGGTAAGCGGATTGCCGTGCCTGATCATGATCGCGCGGCCGTCACCATGGTGCGTCATGTGGGCGCGTCCGTGGTTGGTTCTACCACCACCAATTTTGCCGGTCGCTTCAACAACGGCAGTGTCGATGCCGCACCTGCACCCGCCGTGGCGTATGAGCCTATGGAGCTGTATCGCGGTCTGGCGGAAAATGGCGGTATCTACAATTACAAGATCGCCCAGATGAATTTCCAGATCATTGCCCGTCACGAACGTTTCTCCGAAGAGTATCTGGAGGCCGTGCGAGAGCATTCGTTCAACAGTGTGGATGGAGCCTACGACATTATTCGCGAAGCCGAAGAAACCATCGATGAGAACTACTGGATGCATCCGTCCGCCCAGGAAAAAGCCGAGTATGACGAGATGGCCCGAGGTGTACGTATTCAGCTGCGCGATGAGGGGGTGTTCGACGAAACGGCTCTGCGGGTAATGCGCGGCATTCGTTGCCGTACCCAGCCAGACCGAGCTGAATGTACGGAGAATTCTGAATAAACACCGCGATGTTCGCGTACCGGGCCTTTTGTGGCCCGGTTTTTTTCGTCCCGAACCTTTCCAATAGCAATTCAGTCAGAGCCTGAAGTTTATGCCTAAGCTGAGTCTTCCCAGTCGTCGCCCCATGGAGTGGATTTCCACTCTCCCTGTCTGTCTGATGTTGTTGCTGGTCGTATTCTTCAACACCAGTACGGACCTCCATAATCAGGTCCTTCAGGTCGGCGAAAGGATCTGGACCAGCTATTACCAGCTGCGCAGTGATCCGGTTGAACCCACCTGCGATCCGATGATCGATATTGATGCGGCCGTGGAGCGTGAGGTTGAGGCGCGCCAGGATGACGATCTGGCGGATCTTCTGGGAGAGGCGGAAGTTGACCGGGACGCTATCCGACGTTCAGTGGTGGCGTCCCAGCAGGCCTGTCAGGCTCGTCATCTGAGTTATCAGGACACCAAGGATCGAATCACACCTGCCGTGCGAATGTTCCGGGCAGTGGAGCAGGGCCTGGCGGAGATCACGGAAACCGGGCCGCTGTTGCAGCGCCCCATTCTGCTGATCATGCTGATGATCTGTGCCGCCACGGCGACCCTGACGCGTCACCAGATTGCCATGCGGGCCATTGAGTCGCGCCTTGATTATCGGGTGTCCTATTCGCTTCAGACCCTGGCCAATCTGTGCCTGCTTGGCTCCAGTTGGATTTTCCGCGAATTTTCCCACGAGACCATACCCAATATGCCAGCCGGCAGGGATCTACTGCATGTTCTCTGGATCGCCTGTTTCTCGGTGTTGAGCGCCGTCAGTCTGTGGCGATTGCTGCGCACCCCGGATGATCTCCATGACAATGGCAAGGTGGTACATGCCATTATGTCTGTACCCCTTTATGCCATCATGGGGCTGGTTTCGAGCGCCTACTTCTTCTCGGCCAGCTTCGCTCAGGGGGTCGGGCTTTATCTGAACGCGCTCATGGCCCACATCGATATCTTCGTTAATGTGGCGCTCTATGTCTGGGCTGGGATGATGCTCAAGCAGACCCGTCTCGCGACCCTTGTGTTTGATGTTTTTCGCCCCTGGCGTATGCCGCCGGAACTGCTCGCCACGGTTGCGGTCATTGTGGCGGCCGTGCCCACGGCCTACACTGGCGCTTCAGGCATTTTCGTTATTGCTGCCGGCGCCGTGATCTATTCCGAGCTGCGGGCGGCGGGCGCGCGCCGGCAATTGGCGCTGGCAGCGACGGCGATGTCCGGTTCCATGGGTGTGGTGTTGAGACCCTGTCTCATTGTGGTTGTTATCGCCATGCTCAACCGCGAAGTCACCACCAGTGACCTGTTCACCTGGGGTGCCCTGGTGTTTGCCCTGAGCGCAATCATCTTCCTGCTGGTGACCATGACCATCAATCGCCAGGGTCCGATTCAGCTCGCCTCGCCACGCGAGGCGGTTCCGGAGATGCTGCAGGCGTTGCGTCCCCTGATTCCCTATGCGTTGCTCATTGTCGGGGTAGTCCTTTTCTACAATTACGCCCTCGGCGTCAGCCTTGATGAGTTCTCCGCCCCGCGCATCCTTCCGATCATGCTGATCAGTGTGCTGGTGTACGAGGCGCTTCGCTTCAAGGGGCGGGAAGTGGCGACGGCTGCCGGGCGTGGAGTTCACCGGGGCTTTGAGTCGACGCTGCGGTTTGCCACCAATGACACCACGGCGGAGATCGGTGCGCTGATGTTGCTCTTTGGGCTTTCAATCAGCCTGGG
>SLIH01000049.1 GCA_007135745.1 Halomonas sp.
GGAACAGCCTGGAGAAAGCGCAGGCTTACGAACTGCAACTGGCACGGGATCCGGATTTCGAAGAAATTGCCCAGGAGCTGGAGACTTCCGAGACCAATGCACGGCTTCAGCTCAGGCCAGGCGAAACCTACCACATCCGCGTCCGGGGTGTTGCCGAATATCCGCTCACGAGTGAGTGGGGTTCCAGCCGCGAACTGAAACTGGAATGACCCGTTCCTCCCCTTCTGCTATAAGAAAGGGCATCTGATGTGGCAAGGAATGATCCATGCGCTCAAGCGCCCTTTTTCCCTCGCAACGGCTGGCACGCTGGCACCTGACGGTGCCCCTGGCACTGTTTCTGGTGATCCTTGCCGCAACGCCACTGACTCAGCGTATTGACCTCTGGTTCTATGATGCGCTGATCACACGGGCGCCGCTGGCTCCGGCGGACGACCTGCTGCTGGTGGCGATTGACGAGAAATCCCTGGAAGCGCTGGGCCGCTGGCCCTGGCCCAGAAGCTATCACGCCCAACTGATCGAACAGCTGAACGAAGCCGGAAGCGGGCCCATCGCCATCGATATTCTGTTTACCGAACCTTCGCAAAATGCTGCCGATGACCGCCGTCTTGCCCGAGCCATGGCGGAACATGGCCAGGTCATCCTTCCCGTCCATATCTTTCCCGCCGGCGAAGGCAGCCCGCTTCGCGAGTTCCTGCCGACCGCACCCCTGACCCGGGCAGCTGCAGCTCTGGGGCATGTCCATGTGGAACTGGACGAAGACGGACTGGCACGGGGTTTTTACCGTCGCGAGGGGCTGGGTGAAGCCCTCTGGCCCAGTCTCGCCGATGCTACGGCCCAGCAGGCCGGCCACGAACTTCCTGCCATGCGGGAGCCCCGAGCGTCAGTGCCGTCCGCGTTCGTGAATGTGCGTGAACAGCACGTGCGCATTCCGTTTGCGGGCACGGGCGCACCACTGCCTCGCGTCTCCTATGTGGACATTATCGAAAACCGGGTACCCGCCGAGGAACTTCGGGGGCGCGTTATCATGGTTGGGGCGACTGCCGCCGGCTTTGGCGACCTGTTGCCAACCCCGGTATCCGGTCGGGCCCATCCGCTCAACGGGGTAGAGTTCCATGCCAACGCCTATTCCGCGCTGGTCCAGGATCGTCTGATCCGCCCTACTCAACTGTGGCCGGTGCTTCTTCTGGGTGCGTTGGCCATCGTTATCATCAGTTGGCAATTCCCCCGCATGCGGGCCATTCGCACCTTCTGGCTTGCGACGGCACTGACTCTGCTTCCCGTTGGCCTGTCCTGGATTCTGTTACGGACCACCTCTCTCTGGCTGCCTCCAGCGGCCCCGGCACTGACCGCCGTCATTGCCTTTCCGCTCTGGACCACCGAGCGCCTGGCGCTGCTCAGTCGCTTTCTCAACCGTCAGCTTGACGCTCTGGGTCGCGAGCCCCGTGTGACGGTGGGCCGCCCCGAAGGCCAACCTCCGGCGCAGTTGCTTGCCCACCTGGCCGAGCTTACCGGCGCCACTGACACCTGGCTGGTTACCGACGGGGTACCCGTCAGAGGCCAGGTGCCAGAGCACCCCTATATGCCCGGACACAGCCCCCAGCCCGGCAAATGGAAGCACGAAAGAAACCGCAGCTGGATTCGCTTCCACCGCCACGGCCATTGGCATGAAATCGGGCTTTACTGGCCCAGCAGCGGGCCCTCTGAGGCCTGCACGGGCTACCTGAACCGATTGCGGTTACACAGCGGTTCAGCAGAACCCATCATCCAGCGCAGCGGGGAGCGCCTGTCGCGAAGAATCGAGGAGGTCAGCGAGGCCACCAATGCGCTCGCCAGCATGCGGCAGTTCATCGGTACCGGATTCGAACGCATGCCCGATGGCGTCGTGGTTACGGACGCCCTTGGCGTTATACGCTTCACCAACGCGCACGTGGCGGAGTGGTTTGCCATGCCCAGGGAAAGCCTGATCGGCATGCCACTGCTGCGTCTGCTTGAGAACACCGGATCGGACGATGACGATGCGCCCCGCAGCTCCTGGCAGGACCGTATCATTTCCACCCTGCGCCAGGGCGCTACCCAGTCAATCGGCTATCGGGTCGGTCAGCGGGATCTGCTCATACACCTGGCGCCCTTCACGCTGCCGGATCACTATCATTACGGCGCCATTGCCAACTTCGCCGATATAACCGATCTGCGAGAGCGCCAGCGTCAGTACCGGGAAGCCATAGACTTCATATCCCACGACATGCGCTCTCCGCTGGTATCCCAACTGGCGCTGCTGGACCAGCTGAAACGCTCCCAGAGAACCGTAGAGCCGCAGGACCTGGATCAGATCGCCCGTCTGGCCCGTCGCAGTTATCAGTTGGCGGAGGAGTTTGTGCAGCTTGCCCGGGCGGAACAGCTCACTGAAAAGCGCTTCTACGAATGCGAACTATTAACCATTGCAGAAAACGCAGTCGACGCGGTACAGGAACAGGCCCACGCAAACCGGATCATGATTCGTCTTGAGGGGGAGGAAAACCTCTGGTTGTTTGGAAATGCGGAACTGCTGGAGCGGGCAGTGATCAACCTTCTCACCAATGCGATTCAGTACAGCCCCGGGGACACTGAAGTCGCTGTGCATGTGCGCAGGGCAAACGACCGAGCCGTGCTGAGCGTAAGCGATCAGGGGCCCGGCATTGCCCCCGAGGATCAACCCCAGGTATTCAAGCGCTTCCGGCGCCAGAAGGATGTGGAATTAAGTGGTAAGCATGGTGCCGGTCTGGGACTGACCTTTGTGCGAACGGTGGCGGAAAAACACCGGGGTGCGGTCGATCTGACCAGCACCCCGGGCCGTGGCTCTACATTCAGGCTTTATCTTCCGCTGGAAGGGTGAAGCATCATATGGTTTTGTTGACCGGGTCCGCCCTGCGGCTGACGTTGCCATCCGTATCCACGGTCTGAACAGAGAAATACCAGTCACCCTTTTCCAGATCCTCAACCCTGTATTCCATGTCCTGACAGGAGGCGCAGCTCACTTCAGTGGTTTGTTCGAGTTTTTGGGGATCCTGACCCCAGCGCACCAGATAGTGGGAAATCTCACCGTCCTTCAGGGAATCCCCGTTCTCACGCTGCACGGGTGCCTGCCAGGTCAACTGCGCGAAGTTCCCTGATTCCGAGGTCGCACCCTGACCGTTTCCATCCTCAACCTCTGCGGTTTCCTGGTCACTGCCGGACTCGCCGCGTGCGAGACTTGAATCGCCGTCGTCCTCACACCCCACGAGGAAGAGACTGGCGACAAGCAGAACCCAGAGCGGTTGTCTAAACATTTTACTGGCGGGATATGACATCTTTTTGCACCACATTATTGACATCTCAGGTGCAATGCTACCGACCAGAATTGTAAAAGTGTGTTTAATACGACGTTGTTTTGCTACAGACTACGTCAGCTGTTTGACGCCGATGAGCAGGGAACGAAAAACTGGGCTTGCGGGAAAGGCGTGCTATTCTTGGGGTATGTTCGCCTCATCAACGATTACCCCCGTCACGCGCTTTCGCCGCTTTGATGCCAACGGCGACCTGACACCGTTGCTTGACGTCTATGAGCGCGCCATCGGTGGCCTCGATCCTCACCTGTATTCACACGCTCAACGTCAGGCCTGGCGCCACTGGGGTGATGATACAGGCAAGGCACTGCACTGCCTGAACCGAGGGCTGACTGTTGTGGCATTGCAGGGGGACAGGCTCGCCGGCTTTGCCCAGCTGTACCCCTACAACCTGATCAATATGCTGTATGTAGCCCCCGAGCACAGCCGGCAGGGGATCGGCACACAGCTGGTGTTCAAACTCGAAAAAGTCGCCAGACGCCGGGGAGTCGAAGTTCTTGAGACAAGAGCAAGCCACGCCTCGCGGCGCGTCTTTTCAAGATGCGGCTTTCAGCTGACAGGCAGTGACGTTGTGCACGCCGGCGGGGTCGCCATAGCGCGCAACCTGATGATCAAGACACTGCAAAGTGATCCGAAAGACGCCTGATAACGCCTTGCAGATTCATCCCACATCAGTCAACGATTATGGTGTTGTCCACGGGCTCATCCTCACCGTCATCACGGCAGGGCACGCAGCGGGAAATTGCAGGAATCATCTGAAATGAAGCGAAAAAAGGGCGGGGAAGAACGGATGACCGGTTTACAGCCTGAATCAGTGTCATCTTCATAGACCAGCGCCTGTGTTTGTTCCTGGAATGTCCGGACCGCACCCGAGACGCCAGTGCAGGCCCTGTTCATGGCAAAAGGGGCCAAATGCCCGATGCCTGAAGGCATTGTAATGGGGGATTTCAGGCGACTGCTGTGAACCGCTTGGCAAAGATGGTGCAGTTAATCGCCCTCTTTCGGTGCATCAACCGATTCTTCCGACGGGATCTCAATTCCCTCATCGCCGGAATCGTGCTCGGCCTGCTCCACAACACCGCGCGGCAACTCTTTCTTGACCCGGACCCCGAGCTCCACAAAGCGCCTTGCCTGAGAGATCAGATTCCCCTTGCCACGTGTCAGGCTGGTCATGGCGCTGTCGTAACTCTTGTGCACTGTGTCCAACTGCCGGCCCATGGCCTCCATGTGTTCAACAAAAACTCGCAGTTTGTCATGAACCGCGGAGGCTCGATCCGCAATGGCCCGGGCATTCTGGCTCTGCCGCTCGTAACGCCAGATGTTCTCGATGGTACGGAGAGTGGCCAGCAGGGTCGTTGGCGTGACCACCACAACCTTTTTCTCGAAGGCTTCAGCAAAGAGCCCTTCGTCGTGCTCAAAAGCGGCAATGAACGCCGGCTCTATGGGCATGAACAGAAGCACGAAATCCGGTGAATGGATGCCGTGCAGGTGGCTGTAGTCCTTTTCGCTCAGATCCCGTATGTGCTGGCGCACCGCATCCACATGCTCGCGCAGTGCACGCTCACGCTCCTCGTCGGAATCGGCCACGACCGAGGCCTGGTAAGCCGCCATGGAGACCTTGGAGTCGATGATGACATTACGCTGATCCGGCAGATGAACCACCACATCCGGGCGCAGTTGCTGACCGCCCTCGTTTCGGTAGGTGGTCTGTGTCTCGTACTCAATACCCTTGCGCAGGCCGGACTGTTCCAGAACCCGCTCCAGAATCAGCTCCCCCCAGTTGCCCTGCTTCTTCTTGTCGCCCTTGAGCGCCCGCGTCAGGTTCGAAGCCTCTTCCGTGATCTCAATGTTGCGCTTCTGGAGCTCGTGGATCTGACTGCGCAGCGCTTCGCGATCACGCGTATCGTTGCTGTAAACATCATCCACACGTTTGCGGAATTCCTTGAGCTGATCCCGAAAGGGATCAAGCAGGTTGTTAAGGTTGGTGCGGTTCTGTTCCGTAAAGCGCTCGCTCTTCTGCTCGAAAATCTTATTGGCAAGGTTCTCGAACTCCTCGCGCAGGGCCTCCCGGTTCTTTTCCAGCGCTTCGAGCTTCTCCTTGTGCGCTCGCTTCTCC
>SLIH01000405.1 GCA_007135745.1 Halomonas sp.
GTCCGACTCGATATTGTCCAACCGCCATGCCCGCAACCCGTAGGTGAGCGGACGCTCGTGAGGGCCCGTTGTCTATGTGGTACGGGCCGAGCACTGCCAATGGCTGTCTCTTGACGACCCTGAGCGGGCACCGGGAAGTCTGTCGCGAACGGCTGCATTGATGCGGCTTGCGGCCATCGTCGTAAGCGCGGCAAACGGATGTGTCGCCTGATTGACCGCGAGTCTTCTCCATCGTTGTTCCCTGCGAAAGCCGCCCAGGGCCTGACTGTATGGAGAAGAGCCTGATAGTAGTGGGCCGGCGACCCCATCCCCCCCCAAGATCAGGTCAAAGAGCTGGGGATTCAGCTCAAGCGCGACAACGTTGAACCACATCCAGCCCGCGACAGTTCCTCATGGTGGGTTCACCGCACAGGTTTGGCTGCGGGGTTGAGAAACCCAGGCTTGTCTAATCAAGAGAACTTGACGTAGGTGGTAGGAAAAAGAAATGAATGTAGAAGCGTCCCACCACGCGAACGAACCGCACACCAACGATTCTGACAAGAGGCAAAAAATTGTATTGAAGCATAAGGATAGGTTTACTTCGGAGAATAAATATGAGGTTCTTGGCCCGATTTTGGCCGGAAAGAGATATAGGAAAACGTCTGTTCTGGCGTAATTGATATCTATCCATGGCCCATTTTATTCCGATCGCGTGATGGATATGAAAACCCCTGATCAGTGCCTATAAATGAATTTGGGTTAAGCGGCCGAAGAGTCGAGAACGATAACGCGAATCAGCAGCAACCGCAGCACCTTATTCAGGGGGAGTCCGCTGTCGTGCGGTGGATCAGTACACCGGTCGTTCACGCCGCTAGTCCCATGTCTGTCGTCGTTTCGAACACGAGCAGCGCTGTCCAGTTTGAAAGCGGTTTTCAAGTCGCGATGGGCAGTTGGGGGCATGCGGGCAGAGCGCGTCGCGGCTGGGTTCGCTTGTTCAGGGTTAGACCGGTCCGGCGTTGTGTCATCGTGCTTGGCGAAAGGGGAAGCAAATGTGCAGAAGCCATAAGAACGTGGTGCGGATGTGGAGGATTCCCATGGCGTTGACTGCCCTTCTCGCCCTCGCGGGGGTGACGGGTTGTGGCGGTGGCGATGACAACAGCGCGGACACGGGAGGTCTACAGGATGCTGGATCTGTGCAAGCGGCTTCGGTCGCGGCCGCGTGGTCGCCGGCGTTCCTGTACGCCTCACTCGCGCCGGGCGAGTCGAATCGATTTTATGTCCAGTTCACCGCGTCGGGGAACTCTAAGCGCCTCGATGTAAACGTTGTGCCCGAAATCAGCCCTTACGTAGTAATATTACCGCGGTCGTTTTCCGACGTGCGGGCTGGGCAAGTTTACCGATTAGAAGTGACGTTACGCTCGCCCGCGCCGATGGCTGTAGGCGTCAAAGACGGGGTCATCCAGCTCCGGGAAGGACGTCGGGTATGGAGCCGTCCGCTCCCCGTGGACCTGACTTTTTCTCCCATCCCGCTCCCGCCCGATCCGGGCGCTCAGGGGATGGCGACGATAGAAGGGGTCGATGCGGACGGTGACGGTGTTCGGGATGATATCCAGCGCTATGTAGGGTTCCTCGCTTACAAGACTGAATCCGGGCATGCGGCATTGACGCAACTGGCCAAGGCAGAGCAGGCCATTCTGCTTGCAGAGGACCCTGAGGCCATACGTTCAGCGGCCGAGGCGGTGAGCCGGGCAATTCAGTGCCTGTTTTTCGTGCGCGGCGAACGCAGTGACGCTGCGGCTCTCGCCGACCTCCTTCAGTCAGAGATCCTTAATACCGTCGATCGATCACTCCGATACATCGCGGCACAGAGCGCGCTCAGCGGGATGGCTTTCACTTCGCAGCCAGACGATTGGCCAAACATGTGTGACTTTGATCCCATGAATATGGATGTGGAGGCACGAGTCCAGTGAAAACGTTTTTCGCCGTCACTCTAATCGCTTTCCTCATCACTCCGGCCATCAGCAATGCGTCATTGCCAGAGCCTATTGACCCCCCTGAAACTTTTAAGGTTGTGGAATGGTGTAAACCGGATAGCGAGCCAGTCGCTCGCGTTGTTTTCATCAACGGGATTTGGAACACCCAATCGGAGGCAGTCTCATCACGGGATGAGTTGCTGACAAAGTTTGGTCGCCGTTTCAGCGCTTGGAGCCTTGGGTGCATCGAGTTTACACTCGGCTATAACCATCATGATGGATATCTTGCGGATCTTTTCGATTCGTTTCTTCAGGTGGCCGGCCAGAGTGAGACGACGACAGCTTTCTGGCGTTACATGCGAGGGGTACGCACGTTCCTCCCGTCAAGTGTCGAGTCATTCCTGGACAGTCGGATTGAATCGATTGCCGGGACGGTCCAGGCACTTCATGATGTTGAAAGTCTGTTGTCAGACCAGGATCTAAGAGAATTCCGGAATCTTGCTACGGAGTTCACCAGTCAAGGCAAACCCGTGGTGATGGTCGGGCACTCACAGGGGAGCCTCTACACGAATCAAGTTCATCGACTTTCTTTGTCCAGCGATCGCGACTTATTGGCGAACATTCTCGTAGCCACGCCGGCAGCCAAGGTAGAAGGTCCATTGCCGCATGTTACGATTTTCTTGGATGTTATTTTGGGGGTTCCAGGGGCTCTGCCTGCCAATACTGAGAATGTCTTATCGTTGGTCGCACCCTGGAGCATCCATCAATTTGTTTCCTCGTATATGAAAAACTGGCAGTCCAGCACGACCATTACTGATGCCATGTTGGATTTCTTGGCGGGACATCTGCCATCTAAGAAATTCCAACACGGGGATTTTGTGGAGGTCAGCTTTGACATCCCACTGCGCGTGATCGATCTCGAAGCCGATGGTGATCCCAAGCCGGTTATGGGGGAACGTAAACGTGGTGACAAGGGCGTAATAGTTGATGGTCCAGTGCTTTACCGCACATGGCATTGGAAAGTGGCATTTGCCGGTTCCGTCACAGGATGGGTAACAGAGGATGGGCTTAGAAAGCAGGAAGGAGTCCGAGTTTCGTTGACCAATAACGAAACATGCCAGGAATATGGTGTCTGCGCAGTAGTTCTTGATATTGATGACTGGGTGGATTCCTCATCGATCGTCGTCGAAATTGAATGGGGCGACGGAACAACCCTGTCTTCGCAAACTCTGGCCGATTGCGTGAACGTTGGAGCGTGTCAGCACCTGGGGAACGGGCGGTATCGGGCCTGGAAGGTTTATTCTGAAGCGGGTGAGGGGGCTTACCCTGTACGAGTTCGTTACGGCGCCTTTGGTGAAGAACCGGTAGTTGAATCGTTCTTTGCGAACGTGACCGCGACGAAGGCGCTTGGTCTAACCGCCACGCCGGGGGACGCCCGTGTAGAGCTTTCATGGGCGAACCTTGGGGCGGATCGCTACAATGTCTGTCGCGCTACGCAGCCTGTGGCGGAGTTCGACAGCTGCTCTGTCTATGCCGGGGGCACGTTGCTCCTCGACGTCGGCACACCGCCCCGAGGGTTCGAAGGACTGACGAACGGGACGACCTACCATTTTCGGGTGGAGGCGAAGTTCGGGAAGGAACGGTTGATCTCTCAGGGTGCGTCTGCAACGCCCGTGGCAGTTGTGGCTCCGCCTGCGGGCGGAGGCCTGAACGACACAGGCATTACGTTCTGTGGTGAGGCCTTGGACGGCAATAATGATCCCTGTAGGGGTTTTGAGCCATGGGGCCAAGACGCGCACTTTGGACGTGATGCGGCGGCATTGGCGGGCGCCCTGAACAAGGTCGGTGGCGGCAGCGCTGGGTTCGACTTCACAAAAATCGCGAACAACGGCGCAGAGTTGCCAGCCTCGGCCACATTGGGCAGTGGCCCCAATGACTGGGCCTGCACCCGCGACAACGTCACTGGTTTGATTTGGGAGGTAAAGGTCGACGATCCCACCCACCTGCGTCACAAGGACCACACTTACACCTGGTACGATCCGGATAGCCCGGATGACAACCCCGGAACCGCCAATGGCGGGCTCTGCGTCGGTAGCGCCTGTGACACTTCGGGCTTCGTGAACGACGTGAATACAAGTGGATTATGCGGATCCATTGAATGGCGTATGCCGACGCGTAGCGAGTTGCAGGGGATTGTGGATTACGGCCAAGTAGAACCGTCGATTGATCTTGCATATTTTCCTAACACACCGAGTTATTTCTTCTGGTCGAGTTCCGTGAGGCCCCCGGCCGCGTGGAGCGTTTATTTTTTCCACGGTGACGTCACATCAATATACGGAAAATCCTTCCGGTTATTGGTCCGACTCGTGCGCCATGGAAGCTGAACATCGGCATGATGAGCGTATAACATGGAGCGATTCATGAGAAACTTCGCGGGTGTTTTTTTACTTGCTTTGCTTCCGACTCCTTGGGGTTTGGCTTTTGCCGATATTTGCTGGGGCAATTTGCCACCTACCAATCCAGACCAAGTCTACGTGCGCCATGGCAATGGCACCGTAACCGATACTAGTACTGGGTTAATGTGGAAGGCGTGTGCCGAGGGCCAAGCGGGAAGCGCTTGTTCTGGTGAAGCAAATACGTTCACATGGGCCGAGGCGCTCAGCTGGGCGGAAGCCACGGTGTTCGGTGGACATGACGATTGGCGGCTTCCCAATGTGAAAGAATTGTCAGGGTTGGTTGAAGAATGCAGGTTCACCCCTGCAATTAACATCAATTTCTTTCCGAATACCCCGAACGCGGAATTTTGGTCAAGTTCACCACAAGTGCAAGAAAGCTTTTACACCCCAGGAGCGTGGTGGGTCGATTTCTACATAGGTTATACCTCACATGACCCTAGGGAATTGACTGCCCATGTTCGCCTCGTCCGTGATCCATTTTGAAGGTTGGGTCTATTCGGGGTTTCTGAGTCGCATGAAAACTACGTGGTCAGGTTTGGTTTGCGAAATAACCAAAGGAATTCCGTCACGTGTTGACGATAAATATGTCTTTAGTAAAGATGATAAAGAGGGTCCTGTTTCAGCCTTGAATGGGATTTTTATATGGTCATGAATTGGTCGACCTATGAAAGACCCGTAATCCACAGGGTTTCTTAATATGACTGCAAGTTTCCACGAATCAGAAATCTTGGGTTCGGCCGGTCTGTATTCGCCGAGCACATGGACTTTTTTGTTCACGACAAGCGGCGCAAGTCCTGCCACTAAGATGCTACAGTAACAGGCTGCAATTCCGGTTTTTACGCGGCGGAAACGGGTCAACAAGCAGCCACCGGCTATGAAACACCGGAGTCCGTTTTGGGCCGACTGGAGTCCCCGACGCCTGACTTGAGCGCCAGCCCGTGGTGCCGACCATCCGGTACTGACTTAACCGGAAAATCCTGCCGAGGTGAGGCGGCCACAGGTTTACCGGGCCTGAGGCGGCTTTTCTGCGTCTGCCCCCCGCGACTCGGATAGTCACCTCTGGCA
>SLIH01000450.1 GCA_007135745.1 Halomonas sp.
AAAAAGCAGCGCCCGCACACCAGACCATGCCAGGCCTCGACATGCTGTTATTGAAAAGTCGCCTGACGGCAACGGCCCGCTGCCTGCTGGAAACCATGGGCGTGGAAATCAACGAAATCCCCTGGCGCGGAATGCCGGGGCCAGCTGTTTATCACCTCACTTCGCCCATTCCCGACCCCCGAGTCTACTGGATCGGACCGGCCAAAGCGGAGGAACTGATTGATGCACTGAAGCAGGATGAAGACCTGTTCCGCGCGCCGCAATGGCTTCACCAACTGCTCAGAAGTTACCGCGCCGGCACCCTGGCGGACCTGGATGGCGGCGTGGATTTCGGTGATGAAGGCATGAACGTCACCGCGGTACTACGTGATCTGCTGCATTGCCCCGGCCGTTAAGTAAGAGGCCCGAAGTGATACCGGGCATTTGCCTGGCCGCCATCACAGCTGCTGACGCGACTGTATGGCGGCCTTCATCTCTTCCGGCTCCACCACTGGCGTTTCTGCATCGCCGACCGGAAAAACAGCAAGTGAGAGGCCGTCTTCTTTCATACCTGGGAGCCAGCGCTCAACCCAGGCGCTCAGGTCCACTTCAAAAGGTTCACAGTCCGCCCAGTCACCGGTTGCCCAGGCAGCCACAAAATCCGGATGCGGCCACACCGGAAGACACTGCTCCCCCTCCGACGACATAATAACCAGACCTTTTTCACTTCGCAGGGTCCAGACTGTCTCGTTAGTCAGCACCTCCCCCACCAGATGATCAAAGCGGGCGTCTGCCGACATACGGGAAACGGCTTCAAAATCTTCGGAACTCATTGTCTGGCTCATACGCCCTCTGTCTCTTCTGAAAAAATGGATGGCGAGTCTACGATGCCTGCCGGGTTCAGACCAGCCCGAACACCACTGGGTAACAAAGCCATCGAGGAGCATCATTCAAAGCGGTGCGGCTCAAACTCAACGCTCTGCAGCACCTGCCCCACCAACACGACTCGCCCCCTGTAACGACTTTCCCCAGTTGCTGTAAAGTCAAAACCGT
This sequence comes from Halomonas sp., assembly GCA_007135745.1. Lineage (GTDB taxonomy): Bacteria > Pseudomonadota > Gammaproteobacteria > Pseudomonadales > Oleiphilaceae > Halospina. The sequence continues at coordinate 1,033 of SLIH01000450.1, forward strand.
AGGTACGACGCAAGCGAAACCGCCCATGATCATCCCGCTGCCATCCCAAACCACTGAGATACACGCTCTGATCAAGCAACATCACATCCGCCCGTTCACAGGCCTGGCGAGCAACCCGCACGGCCTGCTCTTTGGTTCCCATGGCGCGCCACCAGTACCAACCCCCAAACACCGCGAGAAAGGCCACCGTTAACGTCTGAAGGCTCAGCTCCATCGAGTCATCCGATTGCATCATCACCCCAGCAGACTAGCACAGACGATTACCACCCGGTCATCCGGATGCGCTTTAGACATCGATCGTCACACTGGTATGGTATCGCCGTCAGACCATCAGGAATGTTGTCGATGAATCGATTTCTGAAGACCGCAGTATCCCTTGTCGCTGCACTGGCAGTCGCACCTGCCGCCGCCATTGTGAATATTGAAGCCGTCCGACATGCGGATCTCAAGCCAGGCGTCAGCGGCGACGTAGGCATGGCCCTGAACTCCATTTCCAGTTCCTCCGATGAAATGCGCACCCGCATCAATGGCCGCCTGGACTATATACACGCCAGCAGCCATAGCTTCGCTGTCGCTCGCGGCGCCTACAATGAGGTAAACGACACCATCCGAAGGCGCGGCATGCTGCATCTGCGACATGTTCAGACGCTTGCGGATGTCGTTTCCCCCTACGAGGCCCGCTTCAATATGGAGCTCTTCGGGCAATCAGCACGGGATGACTATTCATCTCTGCGTAAACGGTCACTCTTGGGTGCGGGGCTGCGAGTGAACCGCCCATTCACCGATGGTTTCGATCATGCCCTGGGGACGGCCCTCATGTCGGAATGGCGGCAGGAAATCCAGGCAGACGAAAAAAACAATCGCAACATTGGCCGGGGCAATTTCTATCTGAACCTGGGCGCCGAAATCGGCGATACCGTTGATACCGGATTTACCGGCTATTTCCAGCCAAAACTCAATGAATGGGGTGATTTCAGTGCCATAGGTGAATTTTTCGTCGACAAGGGGCTCACAGAACAACTATCACTGCGTTTCATCGCAGGTGTAGTACACGACAGCACACCCCCGCCTGGTGATCACAGCACCCGGGAGGAATACGGATTCCGTCTGATTTACGAGTTTGGGCGTTGAGGCCGTCCATTCATTCCACACTCAAAGGTTCTGGTCAGTGACGTACTGGATCAGATCAGAGTCCAAGGCGATGTCAGCTCTGTTCTTCCCTGGACGTCTGCGCAGCAGAAACTCGAACCCGGGTGAAACAAGTGGCAGCATGAAGACTCCAAACAAGAACAACCCAACAGCACGGGACATCAACAATGAGCAACGACAGTTACACACCTCCCAGGGTATGGAAATGGGATGAGTCTGCGGGCGGACGCTTTGCAAAGATCAACCGCCCGATCGCAGGCCCAACCCATGAAAAAGAGCTGCCCGTCGGAAAGCATCCCCTGCAGCTTTATTCACTGGCGACGCCCAACGGTGTCAAAGTCACCATACTCCTGGAGGAACTGCTCGCGCTTGGCCACGAAGGGGCCGAATACGACGCCCACCTGATTAACATCCTCGAAGGCGATCAGTTCAGCAGCGGCTTCGTGGATATCAACCCGAACTCCAAGATCCCCGCCATGGTGGATCACAGCCAGAACCCGCCGTTGCGCGTATTTGAATCCGGCAACATTCTTCTGTACCTGGCGGAAAAGTTCGCGGCGTTTCTTCCCACAAATATCCCCGGTCGCACCGAATGTCTGTCCTGGCTGTTCTGGCAGATGGGCAGCGCTCCTTTGCTGGGTGGCGGTTTCGGGCACTTTTATGCCTATGCGCCGGAGTACTACGAATACCCCATCAATCGCTTCACCATGGAAATAAAACGCCAGCTCGATGTGCTTGATCGTCGCCTATCGGAGAATCGTTATATTGCTGGCGACAGCTACAGCATTGCCGACATGGCCATCTGGCCCTGGTACGGCGCTCTGGTGAAAAACAAGGTCTACGAGGCGGCGGAGTTCCTCGAGACGCACACCTACAAAAACGTCCATCGCTGGACGGATGAGATCGCAGAACGCCCAGCTGTTCAGCGTGGCCGGATCGTCAACAAGGTCTGGGGCAGCCCGGAACACCAGCTACCGGAACGCCACGACGCCAGCGATTTCGAGAAAACCAGCTAACGCCAGTGAGTCGTGCTCTCGACGGGTCCGGGGAATAGCTTCCCCGGCACCCACCACAGGGAAAAAACCATGCCGAACAACTCCACAAGGGACTGAAGAACAATCGCAACTGAAGCCAGTCGCAGGATGGCGGCAGAGAGATCAACACCTGGAGTCTTTCAAGAGTCTGGAGGGTCATCTGCAGCAACCGATCCTGTTTGGTGCAAGTGGCACGCCCTGAGGCACTTTCCGCCTTGCCCCCGACGTTTTATCCATTTTGAGTGTGACTTAAATCAATTCCTTGTTTATTTTGAAGGACACGCGTGCCAACGATGACAAGGAGCGTGCCATGCAGGATCCTGACGAGGTTGCCCCCGAGCAACGCAAGCGCCATGAAGTCTGGCTATTTGCCTTTCTGATCGTGCTGCTGTTCCCACTGGTCACTTTTCTCGTTGTGGGCGGTTATGGCTTTGGCGTCTGGATGTGGCAGGCCTTCATGGGGCCGCCCGGCGCAGGAGGCTAGCCCCCGGATGTCAGCACAGCCAATCAGCCGCCGCGCCCTGTTTCGTCGAGCGCGCGGACAGCACGACCCCAAACGCCCACCCTGGACGGGCGCCGACTTCACGGAACAGTGCACACGCTGCAATGCCTGTATTGATGCCTGCCCGGAAAATATCCTTTTTAAAGGCGATGGGGGCTTTCCCGAAATTCGTTTTGATCAGGATGGCTGTACCCTGTGCGGTGAATGCGAAACAGCCTGCGAAGCGCCGGTTTTCGATCTGAACCGCACCCCCTTCCCCTGGCAGGCTGTTATCCAGAAGCACTGCCTGACCCACGCCGGAATTCATTGCCAAAGCTGCCAGGACGCCTGCGACGTCAACGCCATCCGCTTTCCCCTCAAGCCCGGACAAACACCCCGGCCTGAGCTGGACGCCGATTTGTGTAACGGCTGCGGAGTCTGTCTGGCCGTCTGCCCCAACGATGCCATTACTCTGGAGGTCCCGGAATGAGCGACCAACTTCATATTTCCAGCCTGATCATTCAGGTACAGCCCGAGCATCTCCGCGAGCTGCGTGACTGGCTCAGCACCTGTGAAGGCGTGGAAATCCGGGGTACGGACCCAGCAGGCAAGATTGTTGCCGTCATGGAAAGCCACGGTGAACGGCCGATTCTCGACATGATCGCACAGGCGGAAACACGCCCCGGCACCCTGAGCGCCAATCTCGTATACCACCAAATAATAAACGCCGAAGAGGCGGATCAACTGGAGGAGGCCCAGTCATGAAAATGACCCGAAGGGAATTTGCCAAGGCCAATGCCGCCGCGGCAGCAGCTGCAACGGCCGGAATGACGATACCGGCAGGGGCCAGCAATCTGATCACCAATCAGGAACTGACAACTCTGAAGTGGAACAAAGCCCCCTGCCGTTTCTGTGGCGTCGGCTGCAGTGTCATGGTTGGAACACGTGACGGGCAGATTGTGGCGACCCATGGCGACAACAAGTCAGAAGTCAATCGGGGCCTGAATTGCGTGAAGGGTTATTTTCTCTCGAAAATACTCTACGGCCGCGACCGTCTGGAAAAGCCACTGCTGCGCAAGCGCAATGGTCAATATGACAAGAATGGAGACTTTGAGGAAGTTTCCTGGGACGAGGCCCTGGACCTGATGGCGGACAAGTTCAGGACAGCGATCCGCGATCATGGTCCGGAGAGCATAGGACTGTTTGGCTCAGGACAGTGGACCATCTGGGAAGGTTACGCCGCCAGCAAGCTGATGAAGGCTGGCTTCCGCTCCAACAACATCGATCCCAACGCCCGCCACTGCATGGCCTCGGCCGTTTTCGGGTTCATGCGCACCTTTGGCTCAGACGAGCCCATGGGTGTGTACGACGACATTGAGCACGCCAATGCGTTCGTCCTCTGGGGCTCAAACATGGCGGAAATGCATCCGGTGCTCTGGACTCGCGTCACCGACCGCCGCCTGTCCTTCCCGGACGAAACAGAAGTCGCCGTGCTGTCCACTTTTGAGCATCGTTCTTTTGACCTGGCCGACCTTGGCATGGTCATGAAACCCCACGCCGATGTAGTCATCCTCAATTACATCGCCAATTACATTATCCAGTCCGGCCAGGTTAACGAGGATTTCGTAAACAATCACACATCCTTTGTTCGGGCAGCTGACGACATTGGCTATGGTCTTCGACCTGAAGACGAGCGTGAGCAACAGGCAGCCAACGCCGACAATCCAAACGATTGGTCCCCCATGAGTTTCGAGGAATTCAAGGAC
>SLIH01000009.1 GCA_007135745.1 Halomonas sp.
CTTTGATGTTTCCCACATGGGGCAGGTCTGGCTGACCGGGGACAAGGTGGATGAGGCGCTGGAGCGCCTGGTGCCCGCCGATATTGTTGGCCTGCCTGTTGGGCGCCAGCGTTATGCGCTGTTCACCAATGAGCAGGGTGGCATCCTGGACGACCTGATGATCAGCCGGCACGAAGATGGCTTCTACCTGGTGGTGAACGCCGCCTGCAGGGAGCAGGACATTGCCCATCTGCGGGCCGGACTTGGCGAAGGCATCCAACTTGAGGAAATGACCGACCGCGCCCTGATTGCACTTCAGGGGCCGAAGGCGGAAGCGGTCCTGGCACGTCTGCAGCCGGCGGTGCGCGATCTGGTGTTCATGGATAATGTGCAGATGGAGCTGATGGGCGAGACAGCCATTATCTCGCGCAGTGGTTATACCGGTGAGGATGGGTACGAAATCTCGGTGCCCGCGAGCATCGCCGAGAAACTCGCCCGGGCGCTTCTGGAGCAGCCGGAAGTGGAGCCGGTGGGTCTGGGCGCCCGGGATTCCCTGCGTCTGGAAGCCGGGCTCTGTCTCTACGGAAACGATATTGATTCCACCACGACACCCGTGGAAGCGTCGCTGATCTGGGCCATTGGCAAGCCGCGCCGACCAGATGGTGAGCGCGCGGGTGGTTTTCCGGGGGCTGATGTGATCCTGCCTCAGATCGAAGAGAAAAGCGCTGAGCGCAAGCGTGTCGGGCTGGTGGGGCAGGGGCGCGCGCCTGTACGCGCGGGAGCGCCACTCTACAGCGAGGACGATCAACCCATCGGTGAGGTAACCAGCGGTAATTTCGGTCCCAGTGTCGGCAAGCCCGTGGCCATGGGTTATGTGACCAAGGAACTCAGTGCGCCGGATACCGTGGTGTACGCTGAGGTGCGTGGCAAGCGCCTGCCCATGACGGTCAGTCGCATGCCGTTCCTTAAGCCGGGGTATCAGAAATAACCTGCAGTTCCTGATCCTTGCTCTTTGTGTGGGGGGGCTGTTTGCAGGCGATTTCTCGAGTTGCAAGTCGCAGGTCTCAGGTCGCAGGTGGTGCTTACCTGAGACTTGAAACCTGCGACCTGTAACCCCTTTCAATCGCCTGCAGGCAGGCCCCGCATGGTGCTGCCCCTGGCGTGGTTTGGGCGTCCGGCTATCTGCAGTGAACCAGGGGCGATCACGGCGCGTAAGTTGGGGTCTCGGACCCGACCATAGGAGCTGTCATGATCACCCTTCATCACCTGAACAATTCCCGTTCCCAAAGGATTCTCTGGCTGCTGGAAGAGCTGGGGCTGGCGTATCAGGTGCGCCGGCACGAGCGGGATCCGCGTACCAGTCTTGCTCCGGAGAGTCTCAAGGCCGTCCATCCCCTGGGTAAGTCTCCTGTTATTGAAGACGACGGTCGGGTGATCGCCGAATCCGGTGCCATTGTTGATTACCTCGCGCGAAAGGATGATACCCGCTCCCTGTTGGTGGAAGAGCAGGATCCCTTATTTCCCGACTGGACTTTCTGGATGCATTACGCCGAAGGCTCAATGATGCCGCCCCTGGTCATGCGTCTGGTGTTTGAGAAGGTAAAGACCGGGCCCATGCCGTTCTTTGCCCGCCCGATTGCAAGGGGCATTGCCGACAAAACCCACAAAGTGTTCCTGGGGCCGTTGATTCGCTCCCACCTGGATTTTGTCGAGGATCATCTGGCTCGCAACGACTGGTTTGTGGGCGATCGCCTGACCACGGCAGACATCCTGATGAGCTTTCCGCTGGAGGCGGCGGTTGCAGCGGGTGTTGCTGGAAAGCGCTATCCGAACATTTGTAACTATGTTGAGAAGTACCAGAGCCGTACGGCCTATCAGCGCGGCCTGGAAGTCGGCGGACCCTACGATTTCGCCTGAGTCTGTCGGGCGCGCACCATATAGAGCGCGGCAATGACCCGGGCTTCGTTCATATCGTCGCGCTCGACCAGCTCCTCAAGCCGTGAGAGGGGCCAGGTAAGGACCTCCAGTGGTTCCGGTTCGTCCCCGGGCAGGCGTGACTCGTAGAGTTCTTCCGCCAGCGCGACCCGGATCTGGTGCCCCATGTAGCCCGGCGACAGGGTCATGTCCTTGAGCAAGGTCAGCTTGCCGGCTCCATACCCGGCCTCTTCCTGCAGTTCCCGGTTGGCCGCTTCGCGCCAGTCCTCCCCATGTTCGTAACCTCCCTTGGGCAGAGTGAGATGGTATTCCTCAGTGCCGGCACCGTATTCGCGAATCAGGACAACGGTGTCATCATCCAGCATGGGGACGCACATGACGCCCGCGATGGGTGGTGTGCGCAGCCGTTCAAAATGGCATTCAACACCGTTGTTGAAGCGCAGATGCACCTGCTCAATTCCGAACAGGTGGCTGCGCGTGAGGAGCTTTGTGTCCAGGATCTCTGGTTTCTGTCGCATGAAGTGGCCCATTATCTGTTACATTGAAAATATAGGTTGGATCCGGGAACGGCGGATGTTAGGTAGCCGCTATGAAAAACACAGAATCAAGTGCGGTGCAATGGCATATTGAAGAGGACCGGTCCCTGCTCGCGTCGAGACTGGCTGGCCATGTGTCCACTTGGCTGCTGGCCGCGTTGGCTTTGCGGGAGCGCGCTTCGCTGGCGTTGTCCGGGGGCAGTACGCCAGGGCCTTTTCTCGCTGCGCTGTCACGGCAGGCACTGCCCTGGGCGCGCATTGATGTGGTGCCCGTGGATGAGCGTTGGGTTGCGCCGGACAGTGATCAGGCCAATGAGCGCTTGATCCGGAAGATGCTGCTGGTGGGTGAGGCCTCGCGGGCGCGTTTCTTTCCCCTGTTGGGACGTGAAGTCAGTGTGGAGCAGCAGGCCAGGCAAGCGGATAGGCGCCTGGTCGAACTGCACCGTCCGCTGGATGTGGCGGTCATGGGTATGGGCGATGATGCCCACACGGCGTCCTGGTTTCCCCGTTCGTCCGGGCTTGAGGAAGCGCTGTCAGAAGATTCCGAACGCCGGTGTGTGGCCACTGGGGCACCGACGGAGCCGGTTCAGCGGCTTACCCTGACCTGGCCATTGATTCGTGAGGCAAGGCGCTGTGCCGTGCTTATTCACGGTGAGCAGAAAAAGCGGCGATTGCAGCAGGTTCTTGATGAATCTGGCGATGTGCAGGATGAACCGGTCCGTGTGCTTCTGCAGCGTCCGCTCTCAATCTACTGGAGTGCATGATGGGAAAGGGGTTGCCGGAGGGCCTGGGGCACGTTCAGCGCGCGCTCGGCGAGGTATTGCATCGGGCCAGGCTGGTGCCGGTGATCACCCTGGACCGGGTAGAGGAGGCGGTGCCACTGGCGCGGGCCATGCAGGACGCGGGCGCCCAGGCGCTGGAATTTACTCTGCGTACACCGGCTGGATTACCGGGGCTGGCAGAAGTGCGCAAGGCGCTACCGGGGCTGTCACTTGGGGCGGGAACCGTGCGCTGCATCGACGATTACCACGCAGCCATCCGCGCCGGGGCGGATTTTGTCGTCAGCCCCGGAAGCACATCGAAGCTGCTCGATTATGGTGTGCTTGCGGAGATACCTTTGTTACCGGGGATTTCCACAATGTCAGAGCTGATGGCAGGGTTTGAAAAGGGGTATCGGCTGTTCAAGTTCTTCCCGGCTGCCCTGAGTGGTGGGCGGGAAGCCCTGCGGGCTTTTGCCGGCCCTTTCCCGGATGTGCGTCTGGTGCCGACCGGGGGGATTCAGGTTGACAACGCAGGCGATTACCTCGCCGAGCCCAATGTCATAGCCCTGGGGGGAACCTGGCTCAGCCCCCGGGATCTGGTCCATAAACAGGACTGGGATGCCATCGGGGCGCTGGTTGGTGAAGGTTTAAAGCGGCTTTGATTATTACCAGGTGCCGGTGTTGGGCATGCTGGCCCAGGGTTCCTGTTCCGGCAATGCCTCGCCTTTCTGCAGCAGTTCCACGGATAGGTCATCGGGAGAGCGCACGAAGGCCATGCGACCGTCCCGGGGTGGGCGATTGATGGTCACGCCGTTATCCATGAGTTTCCGGCACAGGGCGTAGAGGTCGTCCACCTCGTAGGCCAGGTGCCCGAAGTTCCGTCCGCCGGAATAGGTTTCCGGGTCCCAGTTCCATGTCAGTTCGATCTCGGGCGCACGGTATTTATCGGAAGACTCGCGATCCTCCGGAGCGCGGAGAAAGATTAGGGTAAAACGTCCCTTTTCACTGTCCTTGCGACGAACTTCCTCAAGTCCCAGAAGGGTGCAGTAGAAATGCAGTGATTCTTCGACGTCACTGATGCGAACCATGGTGTGGAGGTAACGCATGATGGCCGCTCCCTTTTGTCGATGAGTTCAGCGCCAGCCCTAGCTCTCATCGGTGGGGTTGTGGATGTAGTGGGCCTCATCCACAAGGCCGCCGGTTTTGAGGTAATCCTGAATGGCTGGCGAGCAGTTGAGATAGAAGAGCAGAAGTTCCCGCTGTATATCCTGGTGCTGGACCTGTGAGGCGAAGCGTATCATGTCCCGGATACCGCGGTCAGTGTCCCACCGGAACTTCCTCTGGTAGCGTAGTTCCAGCAGTTTGCTGAGGCGCTCAAGATGGTACTCCCCCGTATAGGTCAGGTGGTCATGAATCCGGAAAGATTCCGAATTTTGGCCTGTCCCATCAGGAGTTTCTTTTTTTGACCTGGGCCAAAGTGACTTGAGCAAAACGGTGACTCCAATGTGATCCTGGGCCTGCACTGGTATAGCGGGCCAGCAGATACGGGGTTATTATGCCGTCCGTGCTGGCGCTGAAACACACCACGTAACACATGTTTACAAAATGTAGTCTATTTTGCGTCTTAATGTGAGCTGTTCCCCGTCTGTGATTTCTCGGCGTGTCACGGATCACATTCTTTTTTTACGTTGACGATGTCGAAGTTGATCACGCGGGCAATGAGAATATGAGGAGTAATCCATAGGATGATTGACGATGCGTTTGCGCCGATGGTTCTGGCCCTGATGATCCCCGTGGCCATTCTGGCCTGGTTGGCGGGTGTCTGGTGGCAACGGGCGAAGGCTGCGGCAATCGAGTCCGAGAAAAAACTGCTGGAGCAGGAAAAGGCGCATTCGGAGTCCCGTAGCGCTGAGCTGGAGCGCGGCCTCAATGACAGCAGGGCGGAGCAGGAAAGGTGGCGGGAGGACTGTCGACAGGCAGAGAACCGGATTGCTGCGCTGAATTCGGAGCTGGAGGCGATGCAGAAACGCCGCCAGGAGTTGGATGAAGCTCTGAAGGAGGCGCAGGAACAGCAGGCGGCGCTGCGCACGGATTTGGACGGTGCGCGCCGCGAGACGCACCGGGTGGAGACCCAACTGCGCGAGCTTCAGGCTATACGCGAAGAGGAAAAGCGAGCGCACAAGGAGAAGCTCGAAGC
>SLIH01000134.1 GCA_007135745.1 Halomonas sp.
AGCCGGGTGCCCAGAAAGAAACCTTCCTCCAGATCGTGGGTGATCATGAAAACGGTCAATTGCTGTTCCTTCCACAGCCGGATCACCAGTTCGTGCATATCCTTGCGAATGCCCGGGTCCAGGGCGCCGAAGGGTTCATCGAGCAGCAGAATTCGAGGCTTCTTGATCAGTGTCTGCGCCAGGGCAAGGCGTTGCTGCATGCCGCCGGACAGCTCGTGGGGGTATTTGTTCAAGGCATGGCCCAGCCCCACTTCCTCCAGCATGGTGACGGCTTCCTCGCGCAGCTTTTTCCGACGTCCGCCAAAGGCGCGGCCGAGGAAGCGGTTGGCGCTCAGCTCCCCGGAGAGCATGACATTGCCCACCGCATCCAGATGCGGCAGCACCGAGTAGCGCTGGAAGACAATGCCGCGGGTCTCGTCCGGTTCCGCTGGAATGGGGTTACCGTCGAGCAGAAGCTGGCCACGGGTCGGGTTTTCCGTTCCCAGCATCATTTTCAGGAAGGTCGTCTTGCCGCAGCCGGAAGCGCCCACCACCGTGACGAACTCACGTTCTTCCACTTTGGCGTTGAGGCGCTCCAGAACCACGTCCTGGCCGTATTCCTTCCACAGATTGTTCAGTTCGATCATGGCCATGGTCACTAACCTCCCTTATGAATTGCCGCTGGCGTGAAACCAGGGATAGCGCCACTGGGAATAACGTCGCAGCGCGAAATCGATCAGGAAGGCCAGGAAAGTAATCCAGACCACATAGGGCAGAATCACATCCATGGAGAGGTAACGGCGTACCAGGAAAATGCGGTAGCCCAGCCCTTCGGTGGCGGCAATGGCTTCGGCGGCGATCAGGAACAGCCAGGCCGATCCCAGCGCCAGACGCACCGCGCTCAATAGTCGCGGCATGATCTGGGGCCAGATCAGACGCATGATGATCTGCCAGGAATTGGCCCCCAGCGTCTGCATCTTGATGATCTGCTCTTCGGGAATTTCCAGGGTTCGTTGTTGCAGGTCCCGGATGATGAAGGGCGTTATGCCAACGATGATCAGCATCACCTTGGCCAGCTCATCGAGCCCGAACAGGATGAACAGAATGGGCAGGATTGCCATGGGGGGCACCAGCGAGATGCCGGTGATCAATGGCGATAGGGTCGCCCGCACATAGGGAATGCTCCCAGTGCCGATGCCGAAAATCAGTCCGGTCAGGGCTGCGATACCCACCCCGATGCCAAGGCGCTGCAGGCTTGCCAGGGTGTCGTTGAGCATCAGGTACTCGCCGGTGCGGCGGCTGGGCTCGAAGGCAATCTGGCTGACCGACTCTGCCATGTAGGCAAGTGATGGCAGCAGCGGATCGTTTGGATTCTCTGCCAGACGGGCGTTGGAAGCACCGATGTAGACCATCAGCAGCAGCACGAACGGCAGTAGACCCAGGAGCCAGCGGCCGTAGAGGTTGGGTTGGCGATTGATCAGTTTTTTCATTTCGGGGCCACAATGTCGGGTTGATTGCGCCGGCTCCCGGGGGAGCCGGCGGGCTCCGGCACTCAGGGTCGCTTAAAGATCGCCCTGGGCTGCTTTTTCCATGAACTCGGGGTTGAAGCGCAGCTTCACGTTGCCTTCATTGCCGTAGGTTCCGGCTGGCGTTTCGATCCCGATCACGTCCGGCCCGGGTGCACGATCCCCCAGGAGGCCGTGCTCAAAGGAGAACTCCGCCACCCGCTGCATGGTCTCCTTGAGCGCATCGCTGCGCGTGAACTCAACGGCCTCGGCGGCCTGGTAGAACATGCGGGTTGCGTCCAGCTGGCCTTCGTAGCCCTCAAGATCGGTGCCGGCGGCATCCGCCATATGGCTGCGTGCTTCCCGACCCATGTCGTCATCGCCCTGCATGCGGGCCATGATTTCGTACCAGGCGCCGGTCAACGCCAGGCCAAACTCCGGATGCTCTTCCAGCACGTCGGTATGCACGACCATCAGATCCATGATCTCGCCGGGAATCTGTGAGGAGTCGAAAACGAGGTTGGCGTTTGGCTGATCAAGAATGGTGCTCAGCAGCGGATTCCAGGTCACCACGGAAGTGACATCCCGGGTTGAGAAGGCGGAGACCAGGTCAGCGTCGGCCGTGTTGACCACGCGGATATCGCGCTCGGTCAGGCCAACGGATTCGAGGCCGCGGGCAAGCAGGTAATGGGAAACGGACAGTTCCACCAGGTTGACCCGCTGGCCTTCTATGTCGGCCAGATCATCGGTGTCTTTCAGGACAATGCCGTCGTTGCCATCGGAAAAGTCACCGACGATCAGCGCCGTGGAGTCCACACCACCGGAGGCCGGAATGGTGAGTGCATCCATGTTGGTCATGGTGCAGCCGTCGAAGCGACCGGCGGTGTACTGGTTGATGGACTCGATGTAGTCATTGATCTGGACTACATCGATGCTGATGTCGTACTTGTCCGCCCATTTATCGACGATGCCGGCGGCATCCCCGTAATCCCAGGGCATCCAGCCCACATAGATGGACCAGCAGACGCTGAAGTTGTCCCGGGCATTGGCTGTGCCTGGGATGAGCAGAAGAGCGAGTAGAAAGGGCAGTGTTGTGCGCAGCATCGGATGCATGTCGAACCTCCTGACGGTGGACTGAGAGGAATCAAATGGCTGAAACCATCCGATCTGGAAACGCATTCCTGCGCTTCACATTCCTCCCGGGCTTTTGTCCCGCCGTGTAACCTTCCAGGAAGGTCGACCGCTCTCGGACCAGGCATCAGCAAGCTGACCGGAACCCTAGCTGTCTATTGCATATTGTCTGGATTCGGGCCGTTCCGGGCCCGCAATGGTATTCCAACCATTTGATTCCTGATGAGGGGTAGAGCAACCCCGATGCCAGGTCTGAAAAATGCCGGATAATCATATTCCTGGCTGTTTTCTGGAAGGATCTTTCGCATGCTTTCGGTGCCTTCTGGGGCCAAGAATGGTGCAGTCTGGCTGATTGTGCACCGATTTGGTGCGTTCAGTGTTCGCTGCTGGAATGCGAAGTGCGTAACACCTGAAACCATTAATTGGTGACCTGTCCCGCAAACCGGATTTCAACCGATTGTTACACTCAGGAATCGTTCCCAACCCCTTGAGAATCATTGATGAGAGCGGTGCCACGAGTGCGGGCCATAGTTTCATTGTGTCTGGTCATTATGCTGTTGGTCAGTTCGCCGGTCAGTTTCGCTGAGCAGTGGCTGGACAGGGTGCGTGACGAAATGAGGGTGGGTAATGCGTTGAAGGCCCGTGCCCTGCTGCAGGAACAGGGTGTTTCGCTGGAAGATGAAGAGATCTCGTTTCTGATGGCGGAAACCTACCGCCGTGAAGGGGATCTGCGCGCGGCGGCGGAGAAGCTGGGGAAGAGTGGGGATGGCTTCCTTTCCGCGCTTGGCTATTTCAACCTTGGTGCGGACTATTCGCAGATTGAGGAAAGGACGAGTCGGGCGAGAGTTTCACTGGCTGTAGCGCGGGCCATGGCAGAGGCCCAGAAAACAACCATGGCCGCAGATCTGATGGACAGGGCTCGGGCCCTGGAAGGCCTTGTGGCTTTGCAGAACGACAATCCCGGGCGGGCGCTTGATGCCTTCCATCGCGTCAGGGCGGACAGCTACATCACACCGGTGGTTCTCTATCTTGCCGGCGTCGCTCAGGCCCGTGATGGCAACCTGCGTCGCGCCCTGCAATCCTGGGAGCAGGTGCGTTATCTGCCGATGCCCTATCGAGGCGTTGGTGAAGCGCGCCTGGCCACTATCTGGGCCCATACCGAGCGGGGGCATTACCGTCAGGCACTGATTTCCTCGGCAGAGGCCCGGTCGGCGTTCGAGAACAGCATCGAAAGCCTCGAGGTACTGCGCGCACGAGTGGCGGAGCATGGGCCGCGAATGGTTCTGCGGGATGTCACGGCCCGCAATGACGAGCTGGTTGAGTACCTGCGTGATTCCCGCAACATAGCCTCCAACACGACCCTGGCCTGGTTCTTTCAGTTCATGGAAACACCTCAATCCATGGTCCGTGAGGAACAGGCCTTTACCCGTGAGTTCCTTGATTTTCTGGGGGCACAACAGAACCAGATGCAACGCTTCCGGGATCAGACCCTTTACCAGCAGGCGGTGGTTTACGAACTGATCGCGCGGCAGGAGAACGCTGATATGGTGCGGCAGACCGGGGGGCGCAATGATTGAACGGCGTCGCCATAGGCTGATTGCGGCGGTGCTCTTCTCTGCAATCCTGCTCCCGGCCCAGGCCCTGGGCACCGGTGGGGCTGCCCCGTTCCGGATTCAGGAGAACGCAAAGACGATTGGTGATCTGCGCCCCCTGGCGGTTGAAATTGCCCGCTCGTCGCCACCGAATGTGTCCCTGGAAGGTGCGGCAGCAAAGCAGATTGAGGTTCTCCATGAGGTATCCGATCCGTTGACGCGTGTGTTGCTGGTTGATCGACTTCATCACCTTCAAAGCGCCTTTGGTGGCGATCTGGGTGTGACAGATGAACAGGAGCGCGCGCTTTATCGGGACGTGCTGGACGATTACGACCAGCTTCTCGCCAGCGGTGACTATCCCGGCCCGCGGGACCAGCTTCTTTATCAGGCCGCCCGTGCCGGAGCCTATGCCGAAGACTCGGCGCGCTCCGTGCATTATCTGGAGACGCTGGTCGCGGAGCATGAAGACACGCAATACGCGCCCGAGGCTTACTTCCGTATCGGCGAACACTACTTCAGCGAGGAAGCCTATGCCCGGGCTGAGTCCGCTTACGAACAGGTCGTGGTGACCGGCGCCGGCACCCACTTCGAGGACAAGGCCATCTACATGAGTGCCTGGAGCCAGTTCCTTCAGGACCGCCACCAGGACGCCGGCGATACCTTTATCGCTCTGCTGGATCGGCATCATGATGCCGAGACGGGGTTTGATAAGGTGTCCATGAGCGCTCGTGAGCAGGTGGACGACAGCATGCGCGCGCTCAGCATCATGTCGGCCTACGAGGGAGAAGCACGGGCGTTGAATGAACTGCTCGACCGTCATCAGGATCGGGAATACGCCTTTCTGCTGTACGAGCGGCTGGCCGTTTTTTATCGCAATCAGGCCCGCTTCCGGGACAGTGCGGCGGCGGCCGATTCCTTCCGGGACCGCTATCCAGACCATACCCACGCACCTGTGCTGGCGGATGAAGCCATTCGCTCGCTGGAGGCGGGTCAGTACCGGGAGCGGGCGCGCGGGATGAAGGCCGACTTTGTATTGAGTTATGGCGAAGGGAGCTGGCTGGAGCGGCTGGACGAAACAAGGCGCGAGCGCCTGCTGACCTCCCTGGACACTCTGGGGCGCTGGCATTATCGCCAGGCTCAATCCGAAGAAGATATCGATGACCGGAAAACGAACTATGCCCAGGCGGCGGACTTCCT
>SLIH01000346.1 GCA_007135745.1 Halomonas sp.
AAAAAGTGGTTGCTGGCGCTCGCCTCGAAGCCGTATCAGAGTTGGCCCTTCCAGAAGCGTGTCGAGACGATTGACCGGGCACTCCAGAAATCCATCCGGAAGGGAATCGCGAAAAAGCAGCTGTGCATGACGATCCGGCGCTAGATCTTCCATAGGTGTACTGGCATCTGTTTGGACTGGTTTTCAAAGTAGGCTCGAGTCAGTGCAGCAAAATCGGCGCCATGCTTCTCCACAAACCGCCGCTGCCAGGCTGCTCCGGTCTGACCGCCGGCCACGCGTTCGGCAAATATGCGATTGATATAAAGCTCGACATCCTCCGGCGCCACGCCCAGATCCTCCAGCGTGGCTGAGGCGGCGGGAATCAGCTCATCACGCAGGAGATCCTGTAGCTGATATTCATGGCCATCGAGCCAGAAAACAGGCGCCGCCAATCCATATCGGGCAGCCTGATAGAAATTGGCCGTGGCATGCCCGAAACCCAGGCGATGTTCGGGAGGTTCCTCCAGGCGCGCGAGATAATGCAGCAAGCCATAAAAGAACATGATGTTGGCGACCACATCCGGGAGCGAGGGACCGCCGGGTGCTACCCGGTGCTCCAGACGAAGTGTGGGGCGACCCGCATCATCAAAATCGATCAGGGGGCGATTCCAGCGCCAGATGGTGCCGTTGTGGAGTCTCAGATGCTCGAGGTGGCTGCTGTCCGCATACAGCATGGGGAGCAGAACCGGGAAGGCATCGCAGTTCTCCCGGAACAACTCCAGCACCGACTCACTGAGATAATGGGTGCCCAGTGTCACCCGCTCGACCAGATGTCCCTCCTGGTCATAGAACGCTGGCACAGCCACGGATTGCTCAAACAGCGGAATGCGGGATTCTTCCCAGAGTTCATGACCAAAAAGGTAAGGCGAATTGGCACAGCTTGCCACCATGGGCGCCGCCAGGATGTGGGCACTGTTGAAATACCGGACGGCGTTGTTCGGGTCGAGCTGTACATGAATCTGGAGTGACGTCGTGGCCGCCTCGGTCATCACATCCTCATGCCTCACCTGCAGGCGATCCCGGAGCCCGGAAATATCAATATCCAGCGGCGAGCCCTGACGATTGCGCAGGACCTGCTCATTAAGCGCATAATAACGCTGCATCGGAGACATATTGGCCAGCGTCATTACGTTGTCCCTGAGTGTCGGGAGGGTGCCGATATGCAGGGGCACAAGCCCGAGCCGCCCGGCCGCCTTATCGCAGCGTTCCCAGATCTGGTTCAATTGATTGTGAATACTGCGAAACATGCGTGCCGAAGGCGCCTGGGGCGTGGCATTGATCTCAAAATTGAAGCGCGACAACTCCGGCACCACAAAGGGATCATTCAGCCCTTCAAGGAAAGCCTCATTACGCGCCGCTGGCTGCCAGTTGCGATCCAGCAGCCACCCCTCCAGTTCCAGCCCGCAGGTTCCTGCGGCGGTACTGAACGCACCGTCACGCAGTAACTTTTCCAGACTCCGGGTTTCATCCACGAGACGCGATCGGAAGCTCTGGTGCTCTTCCGGTGTAAAACTGCTGTGATCAATTTCCCGCCCCATGGCTGACTCCCGCGACGAACCTGACGGTCTACAGTCATTTCGCCCCAATCGGCTTTCTCTCAGCATAGCTGATGATCCCCGATTCCATACAGGCGTCCCCTCTTCAGTGAGATTTTGTAGCCTTTTGTATGTTCAGCGGGCCTCACCCTGGGGGCTTGCTAAGCTAGAGCATACACAGCCAGGGTTGACCGCTATTCCTATGAACGAATCAGGGCAGATTGAGCTGCTGCAGAGCATTCCCATATTTGGCGGGATGAAGGCCGAGAACCTGGCTTTCATGTTGCAGAACGCCGCTCGCCACGCCTTCCGGCAGGGGGAATTTCTCTGCCGTGAGGGCGAACCGGCCGACGAGTTCTATATTCTTGAAACAGGCAGCGTGGCTATCCTCAAACAGTGGGAGGATCAGGATTATCTGCTGCGGCGCCTCGGCCCAGGGGACTGCCTGGGAGAAATGGCACTGATCGATTATTTTCCCCGCTCGGCCTCCGCAGTCGCTGAAACAGAATGCCAGGCCCTGACTCTCACTGCAGAGACGCTCAGGGGCCTTTACCACAAGGACCTCGAACAGTTTGCCCTGATACAGATGAACATTGCGCGCGAACTCAGTCGCAGACTGCGCCACGCCAGTGAGCTGCTGTTCCAGAACCGCACGCTGGCCCGGATCGGAGAAAACGGCGTTCTGTATTCCTCCCTTTGAGGAAATCAGCCTGGCACCTGCTATTCTTTAATGCGTAAAACATAGTTATTGCAAGGATAAACCCATGCTCTATGCCGAAAGTCCCAGTGATGAACTCAACCAGTTGGGCCGGACCGTCACCAGCCATTCCCGCAAGGTGATGGAGCAGATCAAAGACCATTGCCAGAGTGTGGATCATGAACTGGTAAGAAACCTCTATCAGGAAGAGGACCGGAATGCTCTGTTCTTCGTCGAAGACGGCATTCTCTACGCCGAATCCAGTGACCGGGCCATTTTCTATTTCGAGCCCGGTGACCTGATCGGCATGCATGCACTCAGCGAATCCCACCCTCCCGTCATCCGCAGCATGGAACCCGTGCGCCTGCTGCGCATTGATGCGCAGACGCTGCGTGCCAAGGCGGGTTCTTCCCGGGACTGGCAGGACTATCTCGCAGCGCAAAGCGCGTTCTATGCCGAATGCTGCTGTGCCGGCATCGATGATGACTCATCACCCAAACCCGGCTTTCGCCGGTACAACGCCGGCGAAATGATCATTCAGGAAGGGGATGCGGCCAACGAGGTCTACGAACTCATGTCCGGCGAAGCCACGGTAACGGTTCAGGGAGAACAGGTTGGGCGCGTCAACGCCGGAGAACTTTTCGGCGCCATGGCAGCACTGACACGCACCGCCCGAACGGCGAGTGTCGTCGCTGACAAACCCTGTATGGTGATGTCCATTCCCATGGAGCATTTCAATGAGTTGCTACGAACCCAGCCCAGAACGGGCCTGGCGCTCATGGAAAACATGGCGCAGCAGATATTGAGCCTGAACCGGGAATTGGTTGACATGAAAAAACGCCAGTAAAAAGGGATGGGGCGGTTCAATCCCGGGGAACCACGCCGTGGACCGGAATCGTCCGCCCCAGCGACTCGATGATGAGATCCTCAATCCGTCCTTCACGGCGCATTTCCATCAGAGCCTGATTGAAGGCCTCAATACGCTCTTCGTTCTCTGGGACATGCCGCGAGAGCATCAGCTTAAGGCGATCCGAACGAATGGGGCGTGGGTGCCAGGCCAGCCGGGCCGCTTCTTCCGCATCAAACTCCCGATCAATCATGTGCGCCGCCACCACCAGGTCGATCGGGAACAGATCGATTCGGCCCATCAGAAGCTTGCGGAAATTCAATTCATCCCGGAAAACCGTTTCGGTTTCAATAACACCTTCGGCAACGGCCCGATCAAACGCTTCGCCATAGGCATAATCACTGGTTATCCCTATCTGGTAGCCGGCCAGATCACCCACTGTCTCCCAGTCAAACACAAGATCATTCCTGTGGAAGAAAACATATTCGGACAGAATAATCGGATCGCTGAGGTGGAAATTCCTGACTCGCTCGGGGTTCGAGAACCAGACCGCAGTGCCATCCCAGACGCCCTCGCGAGCGAGGTAAAGGGAACGGGACCACGGAAAGAAACCATACTCCACCCGGTACCCCGCTCTTTCAAACGCCTCTGTGACAATCCTGGACGCCAGCCCATAGTATGGTTCCTCACTTCCCAGATAGGGGGGCCATTCCCCATTGGTAATGCGGATGGTCGCGGGCTCCTGGGAAGCCCCGGTTACAGGGAAAACCGAAAGCATCAGAGTCAGCAGGATCATTCCCACTGTTCTGTTAACGTGGACTCGCAGCACACCCCACGGCTTCCCTTTCACCAAGCTCACTCCTTGCCTAAACAGGACACTAAAACTCAATTGCATTATGAACCAGTTATTTCTGCAATAAAAACCTACGATTCAATCCCGCTTTTGAAAACGCAGACCAGCACCGGGGAAGTCCTCACACCACCATCGTCACCGAAAAGCTCATGCCGCATGGGACAGGAGGCCAGCCAGCTTCTGATGGCTTCCCACTCCTGCTGCCCGCCCTCATGACCGCGATAGACCATCAGGCTGAGAATTCCTCCGGGCTTCAGGCTGCGGAGGGCTGCATCCAGCGCGGGCAGTGTCGTCTGCGAATGGGTTACAATCCGGCGGTCACTGCCGGGGAGGTAACCAAGGTTGAACATCACGGCCGCCAGGGCTTCCCGCGCCCGCGCTGGCAGAAACTGCTCCATATCCGCGTGACTCGCCTCCAGAAGTGACACCCTCTCTTCCAGCCCCGCCTCCTGCAGGCGTTTGCGGGTACTGGCAACGGCTTCCGGCTGCACATCCATGGCCCATACATGGCCTGTGGCGCCCACGGAACGCGCCAGCCAGAGGCTGTCGTGACCGTTACCAGCCGTCGCGTCCAGAGCCAGCTCCCCCTCCCCCAGCACGCCTGCTACCTGTTCGTGGGCTTTCTCGGTCAGCCTCATACCAACCACCGTTGCAGAGTGCCTTCACCAAACGCGCGAAGATTTTCCGCGCTCTGATCCACCATACGCTGTCGCGCTTCACGGCTCGCCCAGGCGCAATGGGGTGTAATCAACAGATTGGGTATGTCCGCTTCGAGCAGTGGATTTCCATTAACCGGGGGTTCCTCGGTCAGCACATCCATACCGGCACCAGCGATCGTGCCCTGACGAAGTGCATCCGCCAACGCCTTTTCATTCACGATGCCCCCGCGTGAGGTGTTCACCAGCAGCGACGAGGGCTTCATCCGCTTCAGCTCGGCTGCGCCGACCAGGTCTCGGGTTTCCTCACTCAAAAGACAATGAATGGAGAGGACATCGGCCTGGGGCAGTAGCTCCTCCAACGGCTCGCGCACAAACTCATCCACAGGCCCGGGTGACTGCCCCGGCCGAGCTGCAATCCGTACATTCATGCCAAACGCCTGCCCCAATCTGGCCACCCCCTGCCCAAGGTCTCCGTAACCCAGCACCACAAGGGTCTTACCTTCAAGCTCCATGATCGGGTGATCCATGCGACAGAACATGGTGCTCTGCTGCCAGCGCCCCTGACGTACGTCCTCCACGTAATCCACAATCCGTCCGGCGAGAGCGAGAATCAGGGAGAACGTGTGCTGAACAACGATCGGACGGGCATAACGGATCGCGTTCACCACGCGAATCCCGCGAGCCCGCGCCGCTTCCAGGTCAATGTTGTTAACACCCGTGGCGGTCACCAC
>SLIH01000194.1 GCA_007135745.1 Halomonas sp.
CCAGAGGCCTGTACCAGTTCGGCCTGGCCGGTGAAGACGAAGTCCGGCAGGTGGCCCAGCGGCTCGCCCGTGAAGGGCACAAGAATGCCTTGCTTTTCGCTCCGGCAAGCGACTGGGGCAACCGCATGATGGCAACATTTCGTGATGCCCACGAAACCGACGATGGCATGGCTGTCACCGGTGTACGCTACGACAGCGGAGAAGATCTCAAACGGGTTGTTGCCGACGGTTTTGCCATCGACGACAGCAGAAGGCGAGCCAACCAGTTGATGAGGCTGACCGGAACCAGTATGCAGTTTGAGCCACGCCGTCGGCAGGACATTGACGCCATTGTCCTGCTGGCCACGCCCTCGGAAGCCCGGCAGTTCAAACCCCTTTTCGCTTTTTACTATGGCGGCAACCTGCCGGTTTACGGGACTTCCCTCATGTATGCCGGTAATCCGGACCCCAGCCGCGATGGAGACCTGGAAGGCATCCACTTTACTGACATCCCCTGGATTCTCGAGCCCGAGGAACAACTCCGACCCATGCTCAATCAGCTCTTTCCGCAACTGGGGGCGCGTTACGACCGACTGTTCGCGCTCGGGGTAGACAGCTACCAGCTGACCGGTAGACTACCGTTGCTGGAAGAGGTGGAGCAGACCTGGCTCGAAGGCCAGACCGGAATACTGACCATGAACGAGGATCGCGCCCTGGAACGCGAACAACTCTGGGCCCGTTTCCAATCCGGCCGACCGGTCAAGACTCCCGTTATCTATGAGCCAGAAGAGGAAGGGCCGAGCCTACCTGGCATCATTGGTGAGCAATAAACAGAATCGGACGCATCGATGGGTGCCTGACTCAATAAAGGCAGGGAAGCACAATGGACCGCAAGGAAAGAGGAAATGACGCGGAGCTGGCCACTGCGCGCTATCTTCGGAAACAGGGCCTGACCATAGATCGACGCAACTTTCACTGCCGGCGTGGCGAATTGGATATTATTGCCAGAGACCATGAAACGGTGGTTTTTGTGGAGGTTCGTGCCCGGCGGAATAACGCCATGGTCAACCCTATCGAATCGATCGGTTACTCAAAACAGCGTCGCCTTATCTCTGCGGCAAGCTATTATATTCATCGATTCAGGCTGCACGAACAGCCTTGTCGGTTTGATGTTGTGGGTGTCACGGTTCAGTCCGACGGCACGCACCAGTTTCAGTGGATACGCAACGCATTTGATGCCAGCCTATGAGCGATACAGACAACGATTTCAATCAACACGTAGCAACTCACATGGAGCGCATTGGGGAGATTGCCTGGCAGATATCGCCGCAAATCTCTGCTGCCGCACAATGCATTGTCCAATCCCTGCTCGATGAAGGGCAGGTTATTGCCTGTGGTGCCGGCAAGGCCAACGCCCTGGCGCAATACTTCTGCACCTGCCTGCTGAGCCACTATGAAAGTGATCGCCCCGCTCTGCCTGCGGTCAATGTCGGCAATGACGCCACAACCTTTGCCGCCATCTGCATGAATAACCGCATCCAGGAGACCCTGTCACGCCAGATCCAGGCTCTGGGGCGTGAAGGAGACACCCTTCTGCTATTGACCGATGATGGGAATAAATCCAGCCTGATCCAATCGATTCAGGCCGCGCACGACCGCAATCTCAGAGTCATCGCCATTACAGGAAAACAGGAGACAGATCTGCACTCCTTGCTGCACGATAATGATATTGCCATCGGATTGCCCGATCTGCCACCGAGCACCGCAGCGGAGATTATCGTGCTGATACTGAACGCCATTTGCGCCCAGGTCGAGGAAATGCTTTTCGGCTCTACTTGATGACCTTGAGGTTAGGCTTTTTCCGCTCGCCCTCTTCGCCGCCACTCGAACCGTCGTCTTCAGTCGGTGAAGGCTCGTCATAGCCGTCACCATCCGGATCCGGGCTACCGGGCTCGCGCCCGAACACCATACCCTGCCCGTTCTCCCGGGCATAGATGGCCATCACAGCCCGGATCGGTACGTGGACATTGACCGGAACACCGCCAAAGCGGGCGTTGAACTCAACACCCCCATTGTCGATCATGAGCCCCTTCACTGCGGAAGGGCTGATATTGAGGACAATCTGACCATTGGCGACATAATCCATGGGAACCTGAACACCCTGTACGCTGGCATCCACCACAATGTGCGGTGTGCCATCGTTATCCAATATCCACTCGTGCAGAGCACGCACGAGATAGGGCCGGCTGGATGTCATGACTTCCGTTCCCATAACTATCTGTTCTCCAAGCGGGCGCGAACTAATCCGGTCAAACGGGATCAGTCCCGCATTTCCTCTTCCCTTTCAGACAGGCTTGCCTTGAAGCTCTTGCGCTCGAAAACGCGCTCCATATACTTCAGCAGCGGCTTTGCCTGCTTTTCCGGCAACTCAATACCCAATTTCTCCAGCCGCCAGAGTACAGGGCCAACGCAGCAGTCCACGATGGTGAATTCTTCACTGAGGAAATAAGGCGCCTCATCAAACAACGGAGCCGTAGCCAGAATACTTTCGCGCAGCTCCTTACGCGCTGCCTCCGATGCCTTGGCATTGGGCTTTTCCATAATCTTGTCTACCAGAGCTGACCAGTCCCGATCAATCCGCCACATCATAAGGCGACTCTGGGCACGCGCGACCGGATAGACCGGAAGCAACGGAGGGTGCGGAAAGCGCTCATCCAGATATTCCATCATGATATTGGGCTCATAGAGCACCAGATCACGATCCACCAGGGTCGGCAGCGCATTGTAAGGGTTCAGGTCAGCGAGCTCCGCCGGCGGCTCGGAGGGGTCCACATCCACAACATCAACTGTCACACCTTTCTCCGCCAACACAATCCGCACACGGTGACTGTAGTGGCTGAGAGGATCCGAGAAAAACGTCATTGACGACCGCTTGGTCACAACACCCATATAGAGATACTCCGCGTAAGGCCAATAAACCTGCAGGGGTTAAGCGCAGAAATCCAGCGAAGGCACCATAGACCTCCACTGGATTTCCAAGGGCGGGAATTATAACTGATTTATCAGTGTATGTCTTTCCAGTACTCGCGATTGAGCAGCCAGGCGAAGATCAGGAAGACACCAAGAAAGATCAGCACATAGGTGCCAATACGCTTGCGATCCAGCAGTGCGGGCTCGCCCAGATAAACCATGAAGTTGGTGAGGTCATACATGGCCCGGTCGAACTCCTCGGGACTCATGCTGCCCTCAATGGCCCAATTATCGCAGGCTGTTCCACCAACCACTTCCCCGCTCATCGGATCAACAGAGGGGCGACCGCCAATATTGGGCTCCTCGGCACAGAGCCCGCCCTCATTGACCAGGGCGTGAGGCATACCCACGTTGCTGAAGACAACATTGTTGACGCCAAGCGGACGGGTATCGTCCTTATAGAACCCACGCAGATAGGAGTAGAGCCAGTCCGGCCCACGAACCCGCGCATTCAGGGTAAGGTCCGGAGGGGCAACCCCGAACCAGCTCTCCGCCGGCTCCTTCGGCATGGCAATCTGCATGAGCTCGCCAATCCGTGCGCCAGTGAAGATCAGGTTTTCCTCAAAGAGGTCCTCAGGGATACCCAGATCTTCCGCCACAAGCTTGTAACGGGCGTACTCAGCGGAGTGACAGCCGAGACAGTAGTTTGTGAAAAGCGCGGCACCTCTCTGCAGGGAAGCCTTGTCATGGACATCGGGCTTCATGCGGTCCAGTTCCCCGGCCAGCAGCAAGGAGGGCACCAGTGTCATCAAAACAATTGTCAGCAGTTTCTTCATTTGAATGTCACCCTCTCCGGTACCGGTTTGGTTGCTTCCAGCCTGGTGTAGAACGGCATAAGGATGAAGAACGCAAAATACCCAAGCGTTGCGAGCTGCGAGACGAGTGTTCGCGTCGGAGTGGCGGGCACAGCCCCAAGATATCCAAGGACAACAAAGCACACCACGAAGATCGCAAGCATCGTACGACTCATCCATCCCTTATAGCGCATGGAGCGCACTGGGCTGCGGTCAAGCCAGGGCAGCACAAAGAGAATAGCAATGGACGCGCCCATGACCACGACCCCCCAGAACTGAGCAGGCTGCCCGAAGAGGTCAAAGGTCACCGCCCGCAACATCGCGTAGAAGGGCGTGAAATACCAAACGGGCGCAATGTGTTCAGGTGTCTGCAGCGGATCCGCTGGTATAAAGTTCGGCCGCTCGAGGAAGTGCCCGTCGAACGTCGGGAAGAAGAACATGATCAGCGCAAAAATAAACAGGAATACGCCGATCGGCACCAGATCATGAACGGTGTAGTAGGGATGGAAAGGAATTCCGTCTTTGGGGATGCCATTCTCATCCTTGTTCTTCTTGATGTCGATGCCGTCAGGGTTGTTGGAGCCAACCTCGTGCAGCGCCAGGATATGCAATACAACCAGAGCAAGCAGCACCAGCGGCAGCGCTATAACATGCAGCGCAAAGAAGCGGTTCAGAGTGATGCCGGAAATGAGGTAATCGCCCCGTATCCACAGAGCCAGTTCTTCACCTATGACAGGTATGGCACTGAAAAGGTTGATGATGACCTGAGCGCCCCAGTAGGACATCTGACCCCAGGGCAGCATATAACCCATGAAGGCTTCCGCCATCAGCACCAGGAAGATCGCCATACCAATCAGCCAGACCAGTTCGCGGGGCTTTTGGTAAGAACCGTAGAGCAGCCCCCTGAACATATGCAGGTAGACCACTATGAAGAACATGGATGCACCCGTGGAGTGCATGTACCGGAGTATCCAGCCATAGTCCACATCACGCATGATGTACTCTACCGAAGCGAAAGCGCCGTCCGCAGAGGGGTTATACTTCATGGTGAGCCAGATACCTGTCAGGAGCTGGTTAACCAGCGTTACGAGCGCCAACACCCCGAAGGCATACCAGAGGTTGAAGTTTTTCGGAGCGTAATACTTGCTCATGTGGCGCTCGAACGCGTCCACAACCGGCAGGCGCTCGTCGATCCACTTAATCAGTTTACTCATGCGACATCCTCCGGATCGACACCAATGGTTATGGTTTCGCCGTCATCTTCAAAACGATAGGGCGGTACTACGAGGTTGGTCGGTGCGGGGACATTGCGGTAAACGCGACCGGAAAGGTCGAAACGGGAGCCGTGACACGCACAGAAAAAACCACCCAGCCAATCGTCACCCAAGTCGGCCGGAGCGACTTCCGGGCGGAAGGAAGGTGAACACCCGAGGTGAGTACAGATTCCAACGACGACCAGGAACTCTGGCTCCAGAGAGCGATGATGCCCGGAAATGTAATCCGGCTGCTGGGGTTAGCTCGAATCAGGGTCCGAAAG
>SLIH01000067.1 GCA_007135745.1 Halomonas sp.
ATTCAAAATTGTCACACCTGGGCATTACTACCCCAACCATACATCAACTGACCGGGATCTAACCAGTTGGGGACCCCCTGAAACCGGTACAGACCTGATATTGCTCCCGGGAGCGTGCACGCGAAGCATCCGGCTTGCGACTGACCACCCGCTGAAAGTCCGTTTTCATGGTTTTGAGGAGATCGTCGAAACCTTCACCCTGAAACACCTTGGTCACAAAGGTTCCACCCGGGCGAAGCATCTGCTGAGCGGCATCCAGCGCCAGCTCAATAAGGTGCATGGCTCTGGGAATGTCCACGGCCGCCATACCACTCATATTGGGGGCCATATCCGAGATAACAACATCCACCGGGCGGCCATCGACCGCAGCCAGCAACTCATCCAGGACTGATTGCTCGGTAAAATCGCCCTGCACGAAGTTCACCCCGGCAATGGGGTCCATAGGCAGGATATCACTGGCGATGACCGTGCCTTTGTCGCCGACACGTTCAATGGCCACCTGGCACCAGCCGCCGGGTGCCGCACCCAGATCGACAACCGTCTGACCCGGGCGGAATATCCTGTCCTTTCTGTCTATTTCCAGCAACTTGTAGCTGGCACGGGAGCGGTAACCCGCGTCCTTGGACTGTTGCACATAGGGATCGCTGAAATGCTCCTGGAGCCAGCGCCCGCTGCTTTTGGATCGTGCCACCACTTACCCCCATATACGACGATCACCGGAACATCGATTCAATCCGGCCCCATCGACTGGTATCCTTGTTCGATTATATGGATTGCGCGGCCATTAAACAGCGACCCTTTTCAATCCAACCGATCAAGAGAATGCATCATGCCTCTGTCAGCAGAGCAACGCCGCGAATATCGCGCCATTGCCCATCACCTCAAACCCGTGATCATCATCGGTGATAACGGCGTGTCCGACGCCCTTGTGCAGGAACTGGAGCGGGCACTCAACGATCACGAACTGGTCAAGATCAAGGTCAGTTCCACCGAACGCGAAGAACGCCAGGAAGCCATCGAAGCCGCCTGCAGAGCAACGGGCGCGGAGCTGGTGCAGACAATCGGCAAAATGGCTATTCTGCTGCGCCGCGCCGCCGATCCCAACCCAAAGCTTTCAAACCTGCGCAACCAGGGCTGATACGACCGCACACCAATGAGTAAAAAAGCGAGCGTACAGGGACGTATTTACAGCGTGTTCTGGAAAGACCTGTCCGCTTGCTTCAACACAAACTCAGGAACTACAGGTGCATAACCTCGTCGATTTCGTATTCCACGGTACCGGAGGGCACCTGAACCATGACCTCTTCCCCCTCTTCCTTGCCAATCAGCGCACGCGCGATCGGTGAGGAGACCGAGATACGTCCCTGCTTGATGTCCGCTTCGTCGTCACCCACGATCTGATAGGTGACATCCTCTTCGGTTTCGGTATTGATCAACCGAACCGTGGTTCCAAAGATAACCTTGCCGGTTTTCTCCATGGTGGTTACGTCGATAACCTGAGCCGCGGCAAGTTTGCTTTCAATTTCCTGTATACGGCCTTCGATGAAGCTCTGCTGTTCACGTGCGGCGTGATACTCGGCGTTCTCCTTGAGATCACCGTGTTCGCGTGCTTCCGCAATGGCCTCGATCACCTGGGGACGATCCTCGGACTTGAGCTTTTTCAGTTCGTCGCGCAGAGCCTGTTCGCCCTGGCGCGTCATGGGTACGCGTTGGTTACTCATAGCGTTTGTATCCTGCATGCAGATCCTGGAGGCGTCGCACCTCGCGTTCGGAACCGAACTTAATGGCACGACAGAAGGCTTCGCCCCCGGTCAATGTGGTGGCATAGGTGACCTTGCGCTGCAGCGCAGACTGGCGAATCTGCGCTGAATCGGCAATGGCCTTGCGTCCTTCGGTGGTGTTGACGATCAGGTCCACCTGGCCGTTCTTGATGGCATCCACAATGTGTGGACGTCCTTCACGCACCTTGTTGATTTTTTCCACTGGCACCCCCGCATCGGACAGCACCTGGGCGGTACCGCCCGTGGCGATCAGACGGAAACCCGCTTCCACAAGGTCGCGAGCGACCCTGGCAACGGCGGGTTTATCGGCATCGCGCACACTGATGAATGCCGTGCCGCCCTCGGGCAGGGTTTCGCCTGCACCCAGAGCGGCCTTGGAGAAGGCCTCGTCAAAGCTGTCCCCGATCCCCATGACTTCGCCCGTGGATTTCATTTCCGGGCCGAGAATGGGATCAACCGCCGGGAATTTGGGGAAGGGAAATACGGATTCCTTGACGGAATAGTACGCCGGCACCACTTCCTCGGTCAGGCCTTGCTCTTTCAGGCTCTTTCCGGCCATGCACCGTGCCGCGATCCGAGCCAGGGAGACACCCACCGCCTTGGAGACAAAGGGTACGGTGCGCGAGGCGCGCGGATTGACTTCGATTACGTAGACTTCACCATCCTGCCAGGCCAGCTGCACATTCATCAGGCCCACCACGTCGAGCTCCAGGGCCATGCGGCGGACTACGTCACGCATCTCATCCTGGACATTGGATGGCAGGGTATAGGGTGGCAGAGAACAGGCAGAGTCCCCGGAGTGCACCCCGGCCTGCTCGATATGCTGCATGATGCCGCCAATCACCACATCGGTGCCGTCGGAGACGGCGTCGATGTCGATCTCGACCGCCGCGTTAAGGAAATGATCCAGCAACACGGGGCTGTCGTTGGAGACCAGCACAGCGTTGCGCATGTATTCCTTGAGCTCGTCCTCGGAATAGACGATCTCCATGGCCCGCCCACCCAGGACATAAGAAGGCCGGACCACGAGAGGATAGCCGATGTCGCGTGCGACCAGAATGCCCTCTTCCAGGCTGCGCACGGTGGCGTTGGCCGGCTGCTTGAGCCCGAGGCGATTGATCATCTGCTGGAAGCGCTCGCGGTCTTCCGCCCGATCAATGGCGTCCGGGGTGGTTCCGATGATGGGGACCCCGGCCGCTTCCAGGCCGCGCGCCAGTTTCAGCGGTGTCTGACCGCCAAACTGGATAATGACGCCATCCGGATTCTCGGTGTGGATAATCTCCAGCACGTCCTCCAGGGTTACTGGCTCGAAATAGAGACGATCAGAGGTGTCGTAGTCGGTGGAGACGGTCTCCGGGTTGCAGTTGATCATGATGGTCTCGTAGCCGTCATCGCGCATGGCAAGCACGGCATGGACACAGCAGTAATCAAACTCGATGCCCTGACCAATCCGGTTAGGGCCACCACCGATCACCACAATCTTCTTGCGGTCACTGGCCTCAGCCTCGCACTCTTCCTCATAGGTGGAGTACATATAGGCCGTGGAGGAGGCGAACTCGGCGGCACAGGTATCCACCCGCTTGTAGACCGGCCGCACGCCCAGATCGTGACGCAGCTTGCGGAAACTGGATTCGGAAACCCCCAGCAGCTCGGACAACCGCGTATCGGAGAAGCCTTTGCGCTTGAGCCGGTAGACCTGATCAAAGTCCAGATCAGCCGTACCGGTGGAGGCCAGGCGCTTTTCTTCCTCAACCAGATCCTGGATCTGTATAAGGTACCAGCGATCAATATTGGTGTGCTCGAACACCTCTTCAATATCCAGCCCCTGGCGGAAGGCATCGGCGATGTACCAGATACGATCCGCGCCGGGGACCTTGAGCTCACGCACCAGGGTGTCGTGCGCGTCCAGAGCCTCGGTATCCAGTATCGGATCCAATCCGCTGTGGCCGGTTTCCAGGCCACGCAGAGCCTTCTGCAGGGATTCCTGGAAGGTGCGGCCAATCGCCATGACCTCGCCCACGGACTTCATCTGGGTGGTCAGGCGCGCATCGGCCTGAGGGAACTTTTCGAAGGTGAAGCGCGGAATCTTGGTGACCACATAGTCGATACTCGGCTCGAAGGAGGCCGGAGTCACCCCGCCGGTGATCTCGTTGCTGAGCTCATCCAGGGTATACCCAACGGCCAGCTTGGCCGCCACCTTGGCAATGGGGAAACCCGTAGCTTTGGAGGCCAGAGCCGAAGAACGGGACACCCGGGGGTTCATCTCGATAACCACCATACGGCCCGTGGTCGGCTCAATCCCGAACTGCACGTTGGAGCCGCCGGTTTCCACTCCGATCTCACGCAGAACCGCCAGGGAGGCGTCCCGCATGATCTGGTATTCCTTGTCGGTGAGCGTCTGGGACGGTGCCACCGTAATGGAATCGCCGGTATGAACGCCCATGGGGTCGAAGTTCTCGATGGCACAGATGATGATGCAGTTGTCGTTTTTGTCCCGCACCACCTCCATTTCATATTCCTTCCAACCAATGAGCGATTCGTCGATCAACAGCTCATTGGTGGGCGAGAGGGCGAGGCCGCGCTGACAGATTTCATCGAACTCTTCGCGGTTATAGGCAATGCCGCCACCGGAACCGCCCATGGTGAAAGACGGACGGATAATGCAGGGAAAACCGATATGATCCAGTACCTGGTAGGCCTCTTCCATGCTGTGGGCCATGGAGGCGCGCGGCGTTTCCAGATCGATGGCCTTCATCGCCTGATCGAAACGATCACGGTCCTCGGCCTTGTCGATGGTGTCGGCGTTGGCGCCAATCATTTCCACACCGTGCTTTGCCAGCACCCCATGACGCTCCAGATCCAGGGCGCAGTTGAGCGCCGTCTGCCCACCCATGGTCGGCAGCAGGGCGTCCGGCTTTTCCTGCTCGATGATCTTCTCTACCGTGCGCCATGTGATCGGCTCGATGTAGGTGGCATCAGCCATGACCGGATCAGTCATAATGGTCGCTGGATTGGAGTTGACCAGAATGACCCTGAAACCCTCCTCGCGCAGCGCCTTGCAGGCCTGGGCGCCGGAGTAGTCAAACTCACAGGCCTGGCCGATAACGATGGGGCCGGCACCCAGAATCAGGATACTTTTAATGTCGGTACGCTTTGGCATGTATTCGCTGTCCTGTATTCAACTCACACTTGGGCTGTATTCAACAACCACTCCGGACACCCGGAGCAGCTCAGGCCTGATACTCATCCATAAGCCGTGTAAATTCATCGAACAGGGGAACCACATCCCGAGGGCCGGGACTGGCCTCCGGATGCCCCTGAAAACTGAACGCCGGCGCATCCTTGAGCCGAATTCCCTGCAGCGAGCCATCAAACAGGGATTTATGGGTGACTTCCACGTTGTCGGGAAGACTGCTCTCGTCGATGGCAAAGCCATGGTTCTGGCTGGTGATGACAACCGTCCCATCACGGAGATTCTGTACCGGATGGTTGGCACCGTGATGGCCAAACTTCATCTTCATCGATCTGCCACCAACAGCCAGACCCAGCAATTGATG
>SLIH01000439.1 GCA_007135745.1 Halomonas sp.
ATACCCTGATTGACGCTTTCAGTGAGGTTTCCGGAACACTGTTGATTGCGGGGGAGGGCCCGGAAAGGGAGGCGCTGGAGCAAAAAATCCAGGCCCGGGAACTGGATGCGCGCGTGCGCCTGCTGGGTCATCGCACAGATGCAGGGCTTTTAATGGACGCCTGTGATGCCATGGTGATTTCGTCGCGGCGGGAAGGGTTTTCCTATGTGTTTGCGGAGGCCCTGCTGCGCCAATGCCCGATCGTCAGCACCGATGTTCCGGTGGCCAATGAAGTTCTGCCTCCGGAGCTGCTGTGCCCCATTGATTCACCGATAGCACTGGCGCGACTCATGCGAGAACTGGATCCGGAATCCCCACAGCAGCTACAGGCTCGGGAAATAGCGGAAAGTCTGGCACTTGATACGATGGTGGCGAACACCCTTCGCTTCTATCGGCAGCTTCTGGATGCGGACCATGATTGATCTATCAGGGAGCCAGCCTTTTGCCGAAGGCGGCAACCGCAGGTGCTTCCGTCATCCAACCGACGCCGGACGCTGTCTCAAGGTGATGAAACCAGGCGTCGTCGAGCACCGTTTGGCAGCACGCCCCTGGTACCGGCGACTGCGTGGCCGCGCCGCCGTCGACGATAACAAGCGGGAAGCGGCCACCTACCGACAACGCGCCATACGCAAGGGCGGAGAACGGATCTGGGAGCATCTTCCGCGCTTCCATGGTGTCACCCTGGGGCCAGCCAACGAGACGGATTTCATTGCCGTGAACAACAGTCCCGCACCCACCCTGGCCTCGCTGATTGCGGAACGGGGACTCGATGACCAGCTCATTGCCGCTCTGAGGGCATTCGAAGATTGGCTGCGACACACCGAGCTACTGACGCACAACCTGCTGCCCCACAACCTGGTGGTGCAGCACCACAGGCTCTACCTGATCGACGGCATCGCTCCACCATTCATCGCAAACGTCCTGGGCATCAGTCGTCATTGGCGCCAGTACTGGGTGGAGCGACGGATTCGGCGCATGTGGCTGCGCCTCCATTGGGAAGCCCAGGGGCGGCCAGGCTCCTGGGAGGCGGTGGAAGCCAAAGACCGAGAGGGATGAGTTGACGCTCAATCGACGAAAGCCACCGGCATCAGATCCTGATACTGATCCGGCCCAAGGCGCATGCTCTGCGCATGAGCAACTACCCCGGAAGCATGGCCCCCAAGGGCCTGCTCATGGAATGAAACCTGGAAACGGGAATCAAAATCGCCCGAGTAATAGCGTTCAACGCGGTCGAACACCTGGCGATAGCGCTCCGGGTAATCCAACCCTGGCTGACGCCGGAAACGGCCATCGTCCTCCTCGTGCGTCTGCTCGCTCAGGATCGGCACTGGCAGCATGGCAATGCCTCCGGGACGAAGCACTCTGCGGATTTCGCGGATGGCCATCCGATCGTCGGGAACGTACATCAGAACATGGGATGCCAGTACGAGATCAAAGCGGGCGTCCGGGAAAGGCATCGCCTGCACATCGAGGCGGCAGTCTACATCGTCACGCTCGAGATCGGCGCTGAGATAGCAGCGGGCACGGTGGCGCAGGATGGTCTCCAGTTCCGGCTCCGGCGCTACGTGCAGCACATCAAGTTCAGGCAGAGAATTCAGGATGCCAAGTCGCTGGCACACCAGATACTGGAAGCGGGTTCGCTCGTTGGCGCCACAGCGCAGACACTTGGCGTGCCGTCTGCGCAATTGATAGCGGCGTGAGATCTTGTTGCGGAAAGGCCCCCGGTAGCCACAAAGGGGACAATCAAAACGAGCTCGGGTGAACCAGAGAACAGAGCCCGCCCCGGCGAGGAGGCGGGCGAGCCAACCCGTTTTCAGCGGGAAAGGCTCAGGAGGGCTCATTCGCCAGGGTCAGCCACTCCCGGTTCTGCTCCCGGCGCCCTTCCACGGCATCAAAATACATCTGCTGAAAGCGTTCGGTGACCGGTCCGCGTGCACCCGTGCCAATCACACGACCGTCCAGTTCGCGGATCGGGAGCACCTCTGCAGCCGTCCCGGTAAAGAAGGCTTCATCCGCGATGTAGACCTCGTCCCGAGTGATACGACGCTCTTTGACCGGAATATTAAGTTCCTCAGCGAATTCAAGAATGGTTCGCCGGGTAATACCATCCAGGCAGGATGTCAGCTCGGGCGTGTGGAGCACACCGTTGTTGACCAGGAACAGATTCTCACCGGAGCCTTCCGCCACATAGCCTTCGTTATCCAGCAAAAGGGCTTCATCACAGCCACAGCTCAGGGCCTCGTTCAGGGCCAGCATGGAGTTGATGTAGTTACCATTGGCCTTGGCCTTGCACATGGTGATGTTGACGTGATGGCGGGTGTAGGAGGATGTCCGCACACGGATGCCCTGTTCACGCGCCTCCGGCGACATATACGAAGGCCACTCCCAGGCCGCCACCATGACGTGCACCTTGAGGTTGTCGGCCCGCAGGCCCATGCCCTCGGAGCCAAGAAATGCCATCGGGCGAATGTAAGCGGAGTCCAGTCCATTTTCACGGACCACCAGGCGCTGTGCTTCATTAAGCATCGCCTTGTCGAACGGCATCTTCATATTGAGTATGTGAGCCGAGCGGAACAGCCGGTCGGTGTGTTCGTTCAGCCGGAATATTGCCGGCCCCTGATCGGTGCTGTAGGCACGCACGCCCTCAAAGCACCCCATCCCGTAGTGCAGGGTGTGGGTCAATACATGCACCTTTGCATCCCGCCAGGGCAGCATCTCGCCATCCAGCCAGATAACACCATCACGATCAGCCATTGACATCGCCGGCGACTCCTCTTGTCACATCCGCAGTTGAGGCAGGGATTCTAGCAGGAAAAGCCCGCCGGTCGAAGGATAGCGATCACGCTCCGCGACGGATCCGCCAATCAGTCACTGGATTCCATGATCCGAGCCCAGCATTGACGCACGTATTGACGCTCTTCCACAAACTGATCAACCGGCACGCGACTGTCCTGGCGCTGCAGCGCCCGCCGGTGAAGGGTCGAACGCAGGGCGATATAGATCTCGCGCAGCCGTTCGGCGCATTCAGGCTCCATGACACCTGCCTCGCCAAGGGATTCCATCTGACGGATGTTGTCGGATTTGTCGGTAATCTGCGGATAACGGTGCGCCCAGGCCAGAATCAGAAACTGCACCATGAACTCAATATCCACAATGCCCCCGGAATCCTGCTTGACGTGAAAGACTTCGGGCGTCTGGCCTTCCTTCACCGGCGTCGCCAGGCTCGCTCGCATGCGATCACGCATCGCGACCACCTCGTCTCGAAGTTCAGCGATATCACGCTCACGGCAGAGGATGTCTTTACGCACTGCGGTGAAGGCGCCGCCAGTCTCCGAACTGCCAGCCACCCAACGCGCCCGGGCCAACGCCTGGTGCTCCCAGGTCCAGGCTTCTTTTTCCTGGTAATGGCGAAAGGCTCCGATGGACGTGACCAACAGCCCGGAATTACCGGAGGGCCGCAGACGCATATCCACCTCGTACAGCTGGCCGGACGGTGTCTGGGTATTGAGGATATGGACCACGCGCTGCCCAAGGCGCGCATAGAAAACCGCATTGTCGATGGATTTCTTCCCGTCGGTGCTGTTCTGGGGATCTGTGCCATGAATGAACACCAGATCCAGGTCGGAGTTATAACCCAGTTCAATCCCGCCAACTTTGCCATAGCCGATGATGGCAAAATCCGGATCCACGGGGTCTCCGTTATCATCCGTGGGTGACCCGTAACGCTGGGTCAGGTAATGCCAGGCCAGCACGACCACATGCTCCAGAACCGCCTCGGCAATCCAGGTAAGATAGTCGCTTACCTTCATGAGCGGCAGAGTACCCCGCAATTCGGACGCCGCAACCCGGAGCACATGGGCCTTTTTAAAATGGCGCAGACTCTCCATCTGCTCTTCCAGATCATCCAGGGGGATTCGCAGAACCTGCTGACGCAGATCATCCTGGAGTATGTCCTTGTCCGGCGGTGAATAGAGGCTTTCCGTGTTGAGCAATTCATCGAGCAGCAGCGGGGTTTCCGTCAACTGCTCGGCAATCCAGGGGCTGGCCTCGCACAGGCGCACGAGCTCCCTCAATGCAATCGGGTTTTCGGTCAGCAAGACGAGATAGGCACTTCGGCGCAACACGGCTTCAACCAGGGCCAGCACCCTTTCCAGGGTCTGAGAGGGCTGCTCAACCCCCGCCA
Source organism: Halomonas sp. (assembly GCA_007135745.1). GTDB lineage: Bacteria > Pseudomonadota > Gammaproteobacteria > Pseudomonadales > Oleiphilaceae > Halospina. The sequence goes on from SLIH01000439.1 coordinate 4,223, forward strand.
GCTCCGACAACAGCAGGGGCATAAACTGATTCAGTCTGCGGCGTCCTTCATTCTGCAGGGAGCTCACCGACCGACCATCACGCAGAGTCGCAATTCGTTCAAGGCTGTCCTGAGCACTCTCGAAGCCATGCTCGGCCAGCCAGCTTGCCGCACGCTCACCCCGGAATTCACCCAGCCAGATTTCCTTCCAGGTCTCGTCCTGATCATCCCCGGACTCATCATCACCCTCACTGGTGATGATATCGGCAAAGTGTTGATGCACGACTCGACGGTGGCTCTCCAGCTCGGAGGCAAATTCTTCCCAACCATCACACCCCATGATGGCCGCCACCCGAGCCTGACCCTGAGCATCATCCGGCAGGGTCTGGGTCTGTTTGTCCGCAATGCCCTGCAGGGCGTGCTCCGTGTCGCGCAGAAACACATAGGCCTGATCGAGATCCTGAACCACTGCTGGTGGCAGCAATTCCATTTCAGTAAGGGTCTGCAGCACGCGACGCAGCCCGCGCTCCTGAAGCGCGGGGTCACGTCCACCCCGAATCAGCTGGAATGCCTGCACCATGAACTCGATCTCGCGGATTCCGCCCGCACCCAGCTTGATGTTGCTTTCCAAGTTGCGTCGCCTGACCTCCCGCTGGATCATGGCTTTCATTTCTCGTAACGACTCAAAGACACTGAAGTCGATATAGCGCCGATAGACAAAGGGCCTGAGCATCGCCATCAACTGTTCGCCCGCCTCGGGATCGCCGGCAACCGGTCTCGCCTTGACCATGGCGTAACGCTCCCACTCGCGCCCCTGGCCCTGATAGTACTCCTCGAGTGCATCAAAGCTGAGCGCCAACGCCCCACTCTGGCCGTAGGGTCGCAAGCGCATATCGACTCGAAAGACAAACCCCTCTGCGGTGCGCTGATCCAGCGCCTTGATCAACCGCTGCCCCAGCCGGGTGAAAAACACCTGGTTATCAATGGATCGGCTTGCGCCACGGGTCTCGCCCTGTTCCGGGAAGGCAAAAATGAGATCAATGTCCGAGGAGACGTTCAGCTCGCGCGCTCCGAGCTTCCCCATCCCCAGAACCACCATCGGCTGCGCCCGGGGTTCACCCGCTTCGGA
>SLIH01000389.1 GCA_007135745.1 Halomonas sp.
CCCGGTTGCTGATCCTGGCCGCGTTCACCGCGTTTGCCTGCCTGGCCATGGATCACGTTGCCGGTGAGTTGTTGCAAGCGCTGTCATACGCCGCCGGATTCCTGGGTACGGCACTGGCCTTCCTGATCGGTTTTCGCAACAACTCGGCCTACGGCCGCTGGTGGGAAGGCCATCACATCTGGTCAAAGCTCAAGTACGACTCACGAACCTTTGCCCTGCTGGTGCGGGGCATGATCGGTGGCGGGGAAGCCACCCGCACCGCGCGTGAGACACTGATCCGCCGGCAGATGGCATTTGCGTGGCGGCTCAACCGGTTTCTGCGCAAGCTGCCGCCGGGCCGGGAAATCGACGGCCTGATCGATGACCGGGAACGCGCCGACATCGAAAAGCGCCAGACCCCGCCGCTGGCTATCCTGGACATGCACAGCAGGGATCTGGGCGGACTTGCCGCAGAAGGCCATCTCGACGCCTACCGGCACGTGCGCCTGAGCGAACTGGTCGCCGGCTTCAACGAGGTGCTCGGCAGCTGCGAACGCCTGAAAAAGACGCCGTTCCCCATGCAGTACACCTGGTTCATGTACTACACGCTGGTTGTCTTTCTGCTGGTATTGCCGTTGAGCCTGGCCGGCCACCTGGGTTACTGGTCGATCCCGTTCTCGCTGGTCATCGGCTATGCCTACATCATGCTGGAGTACGTCGGTCGGCACATCGAAAACCCGTTCGAGAACGCGGTCAACGATGTGCCCATGGACTACATTGCCCGCGCTATCGAGATCGATCTGAAGGAATTGCTCGGCGAGCAGGATCTGCCCGAGCCGGTCAAGCCGGTCGGCAAGGGTTACTTGTACTGATAAAGGGCGAGCCGAATCATCCGGGCCATTTCGACGCGTGGGTAAGGCTTGCTGAGCAGTAGTACGCCTGGATCCAGTCTTCCCTGATGGATGATGGCATTCTGGGTATACCCGGAAGTGTATAGCACCGCCAGGCCGGGACGCAGTTGTCCAGCGCGGCGCGCCAGCTCTACACCGTTGAATCCTCCGGGCATGACAACATCGGTAAACAGCAGATCAACCGGTACATTGCTCTGCAGGAGCTCGAGTGCCTGGAGGCCATTCGCGGCACTCAGTACCTGATAGCCCAGCACCTTCAGTTGCAGGCAGGCGTATTGTCGAACCAGTTCGTCATCTTCAACGACCAGGATGGATTCGTGGCCGCCCACAGCGGTCTCCGGTTCGGCCTCGATTTCCCGGACTTCGTCGTTGTGATCCGCCCGAGGTAGATACATGCGTATGGTGGTTCCCTCACCCGGCTCGGAGTAGATCTTGATATGCCCGCGGGACTGCTTGATGAAGCCAAAGACCATGGACAGACCCAGGCCGCTGCCCTGGCCGACATCCTTGGTCGTGAAGAACGGTTCGAAAGCCTGGTCGATCACTTCAGGCGCCATGCCGGTACCGGTATCGGAAATGGCGATCATTACATAGGGCCCCGGCTCGACCTCGGCGTGTGCATCGGAATACTCCTGATCGATCGTGACATTGCTGGTCTCGATCGTCAGTTGCCCTCCCTGGGGCATGGCATCCCGGGCATTGATGCACAAGTTCAGTATTGCGGAATCAAGCTGGGTGGGATCAACCTTGGCACTCCAGCTATCTGATGCGGTGACCAGCTTCAGTTCGGTCTCCTCCCCCAGGGTGCGCTCGAGCAGTACCCGCATGCCGGTCAGTAAATCGTTGACATCCAGCGCCCTGGGCCTGAGTGGCTGCTGCCGTGCAAAAGCCAGCAACTGATGGGTCAGCGTGGCCCCCTTTCTCGCGGCATCGACGACGGTGCTGGCCAGCTCTTCGAGCTCTGGTTGATGCTCAAGCTTTTCGGTCAGCAGTTCGCCATTACCCAGGATGACGGTCAGGAGGTTGTTGAAATCATGGGCCACCCCACCGGTCAACTGGCCGATCGACTTGACCTTGTGCAGTTGCCTCAGTTCGGATTCCATGCCCTCTCGGGCCGTGACATCCTGGATCAGTGACAGTACGGAAATCAGCTTGCCGGCTTCATCAATCAGCACCGAGTTGTACCACTCGCAGTGGACGATGCGACCGTCACGGGTATAGTTGCGGTTGAGGCTGATGTTGCGGTTCGTGGAGCCGGTCAGCAGGGCTTCCATGACCTGGTTGACTGATTCGGCATCGTCCTCGTGAACGAACGGCCAGTCTTCGGGATGTTTCCCGCGGACCTGGTCTTCCGACCAGCCGAAAATCGCTTCAGCCTGTCCCGACCAGAATTTGACCCGGAATTCATGATCCCACTCAATCACGCTCAACGGAGAATTGACCAGATGGAGGGTCAGTGTCTCGAGAACGCGATTAGGTTGGTGTGCTGCCATACATAGTGGCCAGGTTGGGTTTTACCGAGCGTTCGAGTATAGGCCGGATTGCCCGATAATTGTATTTCATGACCCAAAAGCGAGAACCGCCTCGCCTGTTATTGATCAAGCCGTTTTCGATGCACTGGCTGCCAGCGACCGAGTTCGCGTCGTCGTGTTGTTTGACCTGGAAGAACCGGTTTCACTGGCGTCTGTTGACCAGCGTGGAGAGCGGATTGGTGCTGTCGCCAGAACCACGGATGAAATACTCTCACGGCTTGGAGACGGGTTTGAGCTCTCGCATCGATTCGAGCTGGTAAGCGCCATGGCCGGGCTGATTGATCGGGCTGCCCTTCAGCGCCTGGATTGCCAGCATGCGATCAACTATCTGCTGTTCAGCGATCGCTTCCAGGGCGCCCAATAACGGGACGGAAACCTGAGCAGCCAGAGTCCCGGATTTCCCTGCTTCGTCAAGCCTGTCCAGATGCTTGCCGGAAACTATGCCAATACCTGCTTGTCCCAACCGGGAATGTCCAAACCATACCTGTTTCGCACTGGAGTCATCACCATGAAAGCCTTTTCCTCAATAACGCTCAGCGTGCTGATGCTCACGATCAGCATGGGGTGCTTGTCCCTGCCGGTGATGGCCGATGGGCCAAGCTCCTCGCTGGCCTGGGAAGATATCTGTTACGCGGATGTCTGTCGTGCTACCGGTCATGATGGTGTGCGTAAAGCGAAAATTGCACCGACGGGTGATCGTATCGTGATGCATGTGCATGGCAAGGATGAGACCGGTCTGTTCTTGATCTCCAGTAACGAAGGTGAGGCGGAGTTCCTGGTTGAGGGTGCATCCCCGTACTGGTTTGAGGCAGGGAATGCCATTGTTTATGTGGCAGATAATAATCTGTGGATGATTGATACGGAAAAGAAAGTGCCCGTTCAACTGACGGATGACGAGCATGATGTTCGCAATCCCCGGCCTTCGCCGGACGGTAGTCAGATTGCCTTCTATAGTAGCCGGTCGGGGTATCAGGACATCTGGCTGGTTGAGGCCGATGGATCTGCCGATGTGCGTCAGCTGACCAATGCATCCATGGCGTTGGAGGAGACTCGCTTTGTTCATGCCTGGTCACCGGATGGAGACCAGATCGCCTACTTCTCCAGTGCTTCGGATTACTGGCATGATGATCTGTGGCTGGTAGAAGTGGAATCCGGACAGGCCAATCAACTGTCCAGCGGATTCATGGGCCGTGCCGAGCCGTCCTGGTCACCGGATGGTTCACTCATCGCTGCCTATGGGACCGCCAAAGAGGATTTCTGGTACGGCGACCTGGTGGATCTGTTTATTGTCGATCTGGAGACCGGCGAGGATTACCCTCTGTCCATGGATCGGTATGCCATGGATATTGATCGCCCGGTCTGGTCCGGGGATGGAAGCGGGCTGTTCTTTCCGCGTCACGAAAGAGGAGAAGTGGAATTGTGGCGTGTGCCTCTGGCTGGCGGTGTTGCGACCCGGGTGACAAACATGGGTGGGATGATTCATGCCTATGATGCGACCCCTGAAGCGGACCAGTTCCTGTTCGTCCGTTCCACTTCCATGCGAGGCAGGGAGGCGGATCTGCTCGATGAGCTTGGCGGCAAGCCTGAACAAGTGGGTCGGTTTGCCACCGACTGGCCAGGTTTGGTGGAGCCGGAGGAAATCAGCTATCGCAGCTGGGATGGCCAGTATATTCAGGCCTTCATGTTCAAACCATCCGGTTTCGATCCGACCGGGGACTATCCGGTGCTGGTGCAGGTCCACGGGGGCGGCACGAACTCCTACTACAATGGTCTGAACCTCGTTGAGCAGCGATTGGCCCAGCGCGGCTATGTGGTACTGGCCATCAATTACCGTGGTGGTTCCGGTTTCGGGCGCGGGTTCCAGGACATGGCCATCCAGGACTGGGCCAATGGGCAAGCGCGAGATGCCGCGGAAGCGGCGAGTTTCGCACGTCAGCAGGACTGGGCCAGCGGAAAGGTCGGCATCTATGGCTATAGTTATGGCGGCATCATCAGTCTGGCGGTGATCGCGCGGGTTCCGGGCGCCTTCGATGCCGCCGTCCCCATGGGTGGCATCTATGATTTTGCCGATGCCCATGAAACGGCGGATCGCCTGGGCCAGCTGTTTACCCGGGAAGGCCATGGAGGGACGCCAGACGAACAGCCAGGTGCTTACGCGGTCAGTGACTCTGTGGCACGATTGGGTAATGTAGAAACGCCAGTACTCCTGATGCATGGAGAGGCCGATGTGCGAGCGCCCTTTCGCCAGTTCGAGATGGTGGTGGAGGAGCTGGAAAGGCATGGGAAGGTGTTCGAAAGCCACAGCTATCCCGACGAGCCTCATCGCTTCAGCAATCCGGAGAACCGGGTCGACATGTATCGTCGCCTTGAAGCCTGGATGGACCGCTGGTTGCTGCCATAACAATGTTTTCCGGGCATTGATCGAGCGCGAGCAGGACGAAGACATTTCGCCCCATTCGAATCCGCAGGCCGTGGCGCCGGAGCCGATCCTGGCGCAGCTTGAACGCTGGCGCGCACAGCGCGAGCAATAATGCAGAGTCAGCGCCCTGGTTCATGGAGCCGCAGATTTCGCAGATTAATGCAGATGACGTCAATACGCTTCGCAGGTCATTGAATCTGTGCCATCTGCGTAATCTGCGGTTTCAAAAAACTCAGGCCCATAGAAGACGCCGTTTGGACTGCATACTTGTCGGAATTTATGCAACACTGAAAGGTGCGGCGGAATTTTCTTGGGAACCATGGTGTTGCAGCGCGCTTATCTGATAGACGAACAGCATCCGGATCGACCGCGTCGCATCCCTGTGGGGGAGTGTCTCGTGCTGGGTCGTTCGCAAGATTGTGGTTGTGTGGTCGACGATACGGCGGCGTCGCGTCGGCATGCACAGATCGAGTCGCGCGGCGA
>SLIH01000198.1 GCA_007135745.1 Halomonas sp.
CTCTACTCAAAACCTCGATTATTTTCTGGGGGGATTACAATTGCGAGCTGGTCGCGGGCAATGGCATCCAGGCGGATCGCCTCCCACCGGTTCCCGCGCTTGCGGATGGAGACTTCCTCGCGGTAGCGGGTGAGTGCATCGCGAAAAAGGGCACGGGGCGGGGCGGCGCCGGGCCTGTGAGCTCCCTGGTCAATCTCAAATTCGAGCTGGGCGGCCCAGGCCTGGGCCTGGTATTTGAGATTGAACGTCTTCGACCGACGAATCCCGCTTTTTTGCGACCTCTGCGCGCCAGCCGTTGCCAGTTTTGCGTATAGAAGCCATGAAGATCACCTCATTTTCTGATGGACGAGGCTCTCTTACGGCGCCATGACTATCTGGAACGGCGGGTGGCGATGCGTAATTTGTGCGTAATCCGCGCGTAAAAAGCTGTGTAGCCTTGACGGTGTTTTGTGGGAAATCAGAGACTTACGATTTTTACGCTGAAGGCGTAATTTTTAGCCCTTTCAGGGGCTTGAGGCCTTGTGTGGCGCGGGTTTCAGGCGATTCAGGGGGGTAAAAATGGTGCCCGGAGGCGGAATCGAACCACCGACACGCGGATTTTCAATCCGCTGCTCTACCGACTGAGCTATCCGGGCAACGGGGCGCTATTAAACCCGTTTGGGTTGCGCCCGTCAAGAGTTGGGGTCTGTGGATTGGGTACTTTTAACTGATCACTGCTCTTCCGGCGGCACGTAACCCTCGGCGTCATCCGCTTCTTCGTTGTTGAAGAAGGCTTCCATCTGCTGTTGCAGGTATTTGCGTGAGTCCGGATCCATCATGCTCAGGTGCTTCTCGTTGATCAGCCGGGTCTGGCGCGCTTGCCATTCCTCCCAGGCCTGGCGGGAGATGTTGTTGTAGATCTCCTGGCCTTTCTCGCCGGGCAGGGGCGGAAAGTCCAGTCCTTCCATTTCCTTCTGGTATTTGCGGCAGAAAACCGTACGCGCCATCTTTCGGAACTCCTGGGGTCAGCGGTTCATTTGGTGCGAATGGTAACACGTCCTGTTGAGGTAGCGTTGGGGGGCGGATGACAGTCAGGTGATCAGGCGTCGTATGGGCGCTGGCAATCCCTCCCGTTGCGCTTCCTCGCGGCTCAGCCAGCGGTAGCGCTGGTCGTCTGCCACGTTGGTCTGTCTGCCGGCGCTGAGCCGCAGCGGGTGGATGTCCAGGTGGTAGTGGCTGAAGGTATGGCGAAACACTTCCAGCATCTGCGGTGATTCCACGTCCAGCCCGAGGCGGGAGGTGCAGTAATCGGGCACTTCTTCGGGCTGCAGGGCCGGATCCGCCTCCGGCAGGCTCAGCAGGCCACCCCAGATGCCGGATGGGGGGCGTTCTTCGAACAGTAACCGCCCGGCATGATCTTCCACCAGCAGCATCCAGGTGCTGCGTTGTGGCTTTTCTTTTTTGGGCTTGCTCGCTGGATAGGCTTCCGGGTTGTTCCGGGCATAGGCGGCGCAGTTGCTGCTGACCGGGCAGGCCGCGCAGCTGGGGCGGCGTCGGGTGCACAACAACGACCCCAGATCCATGATCGCCTGGGTGTAGTCGCGCACCCGTTCCCGGGGGGTGTGTGCCTCCGCATGCTCCCACAACTTGTTCAACACCGGGGCCCTGCCGGGCCAGCCTCCCACGGCGTGGTAGCGTGCCAGCACCCGTTTGGCGTTGCCGTCGAGAATGGCAGCGGGCACATCAAACGCCTGGGCGGCAATGGCGGCGGCGGTGGAGCGACCGATGCCGGGCAGGGTCTGCAAAGTGTCCGGATCGCTGGGGAAGGTGCCACCGTAGTGCTCCACGATTTCCACCGCAGCGTTATGCAGATTACGCGCCCGTGCGTAATATCCCAGTCCCGACCAATGGCTCAGCACCTCGGAGCGTTCGGCGCGGGCCAGCTCATGGACATCCGGGAAGCGCACCATGAATTGGTTGAAGTAGGGGATGACGGTGGCCACCTGAGTCTGCTGCAGCATGATTTCCGACACCCATACCCGGTAGGGCGAGCGGTCACGGTGCCAGGGCAGGTTCTGGCGCCCGTGCTGGTCGTACCACTGCAGCAGTCTGGTGGCAAAGGAATCACTCATGGCCATCAGCGGAACCGATCAAGCATTCGGCGGCCTTCTTCCTCGATGCGATCCCTGGCACGGTCTTTTTCCTCTTCCACCCGTTCGTCCACTTCCTCGCGTGCGCGCTCGCGCTGGCGGTCGATTTCTTCCTGGGCGCGTTGTTCCACCTGTTCACGCTGGCGGTCCAGTTCCGCGCGGCCCATGGAGGTGAGAACCTCGGAAAAGCGGCGGGTGTCGAATCGGCACAGGCCGGCCGGGTCATCCGTCAGGTTGCCCTGGCAGGCCACGGGGATAACGATGTTCTGGACGCGCTCGTTCACACGGCAGGCGCGGTCCCGGTGCACGTCGCCAACAATCCGCAGACCCAGGCGATAGGCCATCTCCAGTGTCATGGCGTTGACGGTGCCGTCGCCTTCCAGGCGGATGCCCGCCAGATCGGCCGTAAGGTCGGTGTTGTTGAGCACGCCGGAATCCAGGGTCATTTCGCCATAGAGGTCGTTAAAGGGTGTGCGTTCGCCCCAGTCGTTGGCGGCCAGCTCTTCCCGGTGAACCATGGCAATGCCCCGGCAGGCCATGTGGGTCAGGTTGAAGCCTTCAAAGGCCCCTTCCTCGATATCGAAGCGCGCATCGCCATTCGAGCCTTCAATCAGGGCATTGATACTGTTGCCCCGCGTGGCCAGATCGGCGCGTACGTTGACCTTGCCCGAGAGCAGATCAATCTCCGCCAGATCCACCAGCAGCGGTTGGCTTCGGACTGCGTTCAGTCGCTTGTTCAGCGACCACTGGGGGTTGTCCGTGCGGGCATCCAGGCTGGCGGCAATGTTGAAGTCGCCCTCGTACATATTGCCCCGCAGGTGTTCCAGGGAAAGCTGGCCGTCGCGGCCATTGGCCTTCACTTCAATATCGCTGATGGTCAGATTGCTGGCGATCAGTTCGGTCAGGCCGATGCGGGCATCAAAGACCAGCTCGCGCAGGGTCTCCAGGGGCAGCAGTTCCGCATCGCGATCTGCTTCGGCCACTTCCTCGTCTTCCTCCTCGTCTTCTTCCTCACGTGCCGGTGGGAGATAGCGATCGAGATTGAGGCTGTTGCCCTGCAGGTCCACATCAATGGCGCCGCTTTCCAGTCCAAAGCCGAACATCCCTTCAAAGCGGGTGTCGTCCAGAGTGATCATCAGATCCCTGAGCGAAAGGGTGTCGTTCTCGGTTGCGATATCGCTTCCGATGACGACCTTCTTCAGCACGTCCGGGTCTTCGGTTTCGATGTCCTCCAGCCCCATGCGCCGCATCAGCTCCCGTGGCGAGAATTCGTGCAGGTCGAAGCGTCCGCTGATGCGGGGGGATTCCGTGAAGTTGGCAACGTCCAGGCTGGTGGTGGCGCGGATGTTCTCGAAGCCAGCCTCCAGGTTGCTCACTGTGGCGGTTTCGTTTTCCAGATCCGCACTCAGCGCCCCCTTGAGTGTGGCGGTCACGCTGCGCCCGTCGAAGGGCTCGCCGCTCATGTCGAAGCGGCTGTCGAGGTCACGTACGGCGAATACCTGCAGGTTTTCGCTGGCATTGATCCGCATGGCCAGATCGCCCACAACATCCAGTTGCGGGTCGGTCAGTGCCACCTCGAAGCCAATCTCCAGCGGGAATTCCTGCCCCAGGGCGATGTTGCTGGCCAGCAGGCGGGCATTGGTCAGCGACACGTCCTGATCATTCTGAAGATCCCGGAAACGGACCTGCGCATCCGTAATCCGCACTTCCTGCACATTGAAGCTCAGAGGCTGAGCTTCACCGTCCTCGTCGGTCAGAGTCACTTCCGTATCCACGGGGTCGTCCTCGGCGACCGGCTCTTCCTCGGGACGCTCGGGCATGATCCGTTCCCAGTTGCCCTGGCCGTCCTCATCCACCACCAGATTGGCGCTGAAGCCGCTTACGGAGAAGGTATGCACGGACGGCGACATGCGGATCAATGACCACAGATCCACGCTGGCCAGCAACTGATCAAGGCGTACGAAGTCGTCATCTTCCAGCCTGGCTTCCACGTCGTTGACTTCCAGTCCCAGGGGAAAGAGTGACCAGCCGATGTCGCCATGGAGGTTCAGTTCCAGGTTGGTGTGCTCCGCGGCAGCGCGCTCAATATGCGGCTTGTAATCGTTGGGGTCGATTACGATCAGTGCCACGGCGACGGCGGCCACCAGCAGCAGGATAAGGGCCAGGATAACGAGAACAATGTTACGCAGGATTTTCATTATGGGACTGTCCTTGCCATGTGTTGCGTGAAGACGTTCAAGATAACCCGTAATAAAGCTTGAGTGAATGCAAAAGAACGGTATCGCCCAGTTGACGCTTTGGAACTTTTCGGCAAAAGTGCGCGTTCATTAAACAGTTGTCAGAAAGGCTCTGAAATGCCGGCGATACTGTCGCGCGAGAAATCGGAGTCTTGCCGTTCTTTGCTACAGGGAAACAGTCATGTCCATCACCATTGAAATCGAAATCCGTCGCGACTTTGCCATCGACGGCCCCTACGACAAGGTATTTGACCTGCTCGCCGATGTTCCGGCCTCCGCTTCCCATTTCCCCAAGCTGGAAAAACTCACCGATCTGGGTGACAACACCTTCCGCTGGGAAATGGACAAGGTTGGCGTGGATAAATACAGCATCCAGACTTCCTATGCCTGTAAGTATGTTTCCGACAAAGATGCCGGCACCATCTCCTGGACCCCGGTGGAAGGCGAGGGCAACAGCCGGGTAAGCGGTCGCTGGAAAATCAAAGCAGACGGTGACAACCGAACCCAGCTCTCCTTCCAGACCGAAGCCGAGCTTACCCTGCCGTTCCCCAAACTCATGAAAATGGCCATCTCCCCGGTCATCAAGCATGAATTCAATGGTGTGGTGGATCAGTACGTGAAGAACCTGCAGAACGCGTTCGCCTGAGAACTACTGTGGGAGCCTGCTTGCAGGCGATTAAGTTAGTTGCAAGTTACGAGTTGCGAGTTGCAAGGGTGAGGTGAACGGTAATCCAGGAGTTTGCTTTCAAGGCTGATGGCGCTGGATCTTGGGCTTTGGCAATCGCCTGCAAGCAGGCTCCCACGGGCTCAGACCAAATGCCGGTGCATTACTTGTGGGAGCGGCCATGGCCGCGATTGGGATCGCAGCTATAGCTGCTCCCACATTCAAAGCCGAACTTTCCGCTGGATGGTTGACCGGAGACATGGAATCTCCCACACAAACCA
>SLIH01000429.1 GCA_007135745.1 Halomonas sp.
CGATTGCATAGCCGATTGAGGCGTTCGCGATTGTCCGGCTTCACTTCAAGCTGCAGGTGATCAAAGTCCGGGCAGGCGTGTGCTACGTCGTCCAGGCTGGGTATTCCTGTACTGTGGTGCCAGGAGGTGGTGTTGACGCGTGCATCAAGTGCGGCCATTTCTCTGGCCGGGGTGTCGGCTGCCCGACGCGGGTCACCGGTGGTTCGCTCGAGGGTCAGGTCATGCAGTACCACCGGGATCCCGTCCGATGAGAGCAGAATATCCATTTCAAACCGGCGTACTCCGTGGCGGTAGGCATGCACGAAGCCTTCCAGTGTATTTTCCGGTGCTTCGCCTTTGGCACCACGATGGCCGTAGATGCGCATCTCGTGCTCCTGAAAGCTGGTAGTCGGTGGTCCTGTCAGTCTTCACTGCCGGCCCAAATGGCCCGGCGTTTCTGATAGGTATCGTGACACAACTGGACATCTTCAAGGAACTGGGGCAGTTCGCTGGGCAGCAGGGCCTGAGGACCATCCACAAGCGCTTTTTCCGGATTGGGGTGGAAATCCACCAGCACCATATTGGCACCCGCAATGAGCCCCTGAGCCGTGGCATGGACGATATCGGAGAGTCCATCCGGCGCTTTGTCGCGTGTTCCGACTGAGTGGGAGGGGTCTATACAGACTGGCATTCGTGTGAGGCGTTTAACCACGGGAATGTGGGCGAAATCGACCATGTTCCGGTGTGGGTTGCCGGCTTCGGTTTTCATTCCCCGCAGGCAGAAAATGACGTTGGCATTTCCCTCGTAGGCCAGATATTCCGCCGCGTTGAGTGATTCGTTAAGGGTGATGCCGAATCCCCGTTTAAGCAGCACCGGGTAGGTGCTCTGGCGGCCGATGGCTTTAAGAAGCTCGAAATTCTGCGTGTTGCGTGTTCCCACCTGTAGCATCACGCCCGTAGGTTGTCCGGCTTCTGCCAGGGCCTGATCAATTTCCTGGACGTGCGCTTCGTGGGTCACTTCCATGGCGATGACTCGGATGCCGTATTTCCCGGCCAATTCAAAAACCCAGGGGAGACAGCCGCTCCCGTGCCCCTGGAACGAGTAGGGGTTGGTGCGTGGTTTGTAAGCCCCCATCCGCGTACAGACCTGCCCATTGGCCTTGAGTACCCGCAGCGTTTCTTCGACGTTCTCCGGGTTATCCACCGCACAGAGGCCGGCGAAGACGTTCAGGTTGTCCTGATCGAAGTGGACGCCGTTGTAATCGAAGCCGGACTGACGCCCGGCATAACGGTGCCGGCCCAGAATCCGGTAGTCGTCAGAGATACGGATTACCCGCTCCACCGCCGGCAGGGCGCGGATGGTTTCGGCATCGAGCGCCTTGGTGTCGCCAATAAGATAGAGTTCCGTCAGCGTTTGCTGGCTCCCGGAGACGTCATGGACACGAACCTCCACATTCTCGAGGTTGTCGAGGAAGCTCATGGTCTGACGGTATTCCTCGCTGTCCCTGGGCGTGTCCGGATGAAGAATCAGCAGCATGAGTGGGTAGCCTCCAGGTGAATGTTCAGGCAGCAGCGCCAAGCTGGTGCATTCTGGACTCAAGGGTACGCTGGTCGGCCGCAAAACGGCGGATGCCCTCGGCGAGCTTTTCAGTCGCCATTGCGTCCTCGTTCAAAGCCCAGCGGAACCTGCGTTCGTCGAGTGACTGTCTGGGATCATCGGTCACGGCATGCTGTTGTTGTAGTTGCCGGGGGAGTTGTCCGCTATCCCGGGAGAGCGAATCAAGCAGTGCAGGGCTGATGGTCAGGCGGTCACAGCCGGACAGCATTTCAATTTCTCCCTGATTGCGGAAGCTGGCGCCCATGATGATGGTCTTGTATCCGTGATGCTTGTAATAGTTATAAATGCGGGTGACCGACAGCACGCCCGGATCTTCCTCCGGAGCAAAGTGATCGCGGTCGCTGTTGGCGATGTGCCAGTCCAGTATACGTCCGACGAAGGGCGAGATCAGTGTGGCCCCGGCGTCCGCGCAGGCGGCAGCCTGGCTGAAGGAGAAAAGCAGCGTCAGGTTGCAGGCAATGCCTTCTTGCTCAAGGATTCGGGCGGCTTCAATGCCTTCCCAGGTCGATGCGATTTTGATCATCACCCGCGAGGTGTCGACACCCCGGTCACGGTATAGCCCAATCAGTTTGCGGGCTTTTTCCACGGTTGCGTCCCGATCAAAGGAGAGGCGGGCGTCCACCTCAGTAGAGACCATGCCGGGAACGATATTCAGAATCTGTTCCCCGGCCAGAACCGCAAGGTAATCCGTGGCATGGGCGATGCGGGCGCTTGCATCACCACCCTGACGAGCGGCCCATTGGGTCGCTTCGCGCAGCATGCCCTCATAGGCTGGGGAATCCACGGCCTTGAGCAACAGGGAGGGGTTGGTGGTGGCATCCCGCGGTTGCCATTGCCGGATGGCATCCAGGTCGCCTGTATCTGCGACCACAGTGGTCATGTCTCGAAGCTGGTCCAGTTTGCTGGTCATCGGTAACAGCCTGTTGGTAAGGGAAAAATCAGTTTGTCCAGCCAAGATAGCGCGGGACGTGGATGCGAACAAGACGACGGATTCAAAATTTGGCACAGCCATGGGCTGTATGGCGCTGTTTCTGCTTGATCAGGCAGTCAGTTCCTGAAGAGCCGGCACCCGTTTCAGGGCATCCTCCACCGTCTGGACGTCGGCGGTGGGTTTGTGGGCATTCTCGCTCAGGTGCCTGCGAAAACGACGCCCACCTGGGCAGCCATGGAAGATGTTCATGATGTGTCGGGTTATGGCCTGTAGTGGTACTCCCTCGATCATGCGTTGCTCTATGTAGGGGAGAAGGCGTTCCACGGCCTGATGGCGGGACGCCGCGCTGTTAGGCGCATTTGTGCCGTAAAATTCCGGGTCCACGTCGCTCAGCATCCAGGGGCGCTGATAGGCCTCCCGGCCGACCATGACGCCATCCACGTGAGCAAGCTGGGCCCTGGCCTCGTCGAGAGATTGGATGCCGCCGTTGAGGATGATTTCCAGTTCCGGAAAGGTTTCCTTCAGACGATGAACCACCTCGTAGCGCAAAGGCGGAACATCGCGGTTCTGCTTTGGGCTGAGGCCCTCGAGAATGGCAATGCGGGCGTGGACGATGAAGGTACGGCAGCCCGCCTCGGCAATGGTGCCGACGAAGTCGGTCAGTTCTGACCAGGAATCCCGGCCATCAATACCTATGCGGTGTTTCACCGTGATGGGGAGGTCGCTTGCCTCTTTCATGGCGCGTACACCCGCTGCGACACGTTCAGGGTGCGCCATGAGGCAGGCGCCAATCATGTTGTTCTGAACGCGGTCGCTGGGGCAGCCAACGTTGAGGTTAACCTCTGCAAAGCCGCTCTGTTCGGCGAATCGGGCACACTGAGCGAGTTCCGATGGCTCGCTGCCACCAAGTTGCAGAGCGAGTGGGTGTTCCGCAGGATCATGGGACAGGAACCGCGCCCGGTCGCCGTGAATCAGCGCGCCGGTTGTGACCATTTCCGTATAGAGTAGGGCATGACGGGTCAGCCCACGCGCGAAGTAGCGGAAATCGCGCGTAGTGCAGTCCATCATGGGGGCAATGCTGAAGCGGCGGCTGGGTTCCTGCACGGTCTACTCGTTCGGATTGGTATTGAAAGCACGGTGATTATAACGTTCCGGGAACCCAAATGCAGGTCAGTCGCCGTTTTCGAAACACCCGAGCAGCGAGTTGCCGAGCTCATCCAGAAACGCCAGATAGCTTCCCTCGGCGGGTTCCACTGATTGCCCCAGTGGATCCCATACGCTGACCCGCAGGCCGGTGTCGCTGACAAGGCCGTCCCACCAATTCTGACTGAACTGCGGCTCGGTCATCACGCAGGGGCTTTCCGCTGCTTCAAGATGTTCACGTAACTGCGCCAGACGTCGGGCGCCCGGGCGGCGTTCGGGATTGATGGTCAGTGTCCCAGCCATATTGAGGTCAAAGCGATCGGCAAAACGGCGAAACGCATCGTGATAGGTAAACAGCGAAAGCTCCCTGGCGGGTGTCAGCTGTTCGTACAGGGCTTCTGAGTGTGCTTTGAGTTCGCTGTGGAACCTTTCCAACCGGTGGTTAAGTTGGTCGCCGTCAAACTTCGGATGTTTACTCAGATGGTTTACCAGGCGTTTGGCCATGACAGCCACGAGTTCCGGATCGAGCCAGAGATGCGGGTCACCGTCGTGATCCGATGTTTTCTTCACCACCGTTTGGCTGTCGTGCCCGTGCCCGTGCTTATGGTCGCCATGATGGTGATGATCGTGACCCGAGAGTAGACCTTTCCCCAGGGCAAATTCCCTGGATGCGATGTCAGGCTGCTTTATCACGCGTGAGAGGAACGTCTCCATTTCAGGCCCAACCCACAGGAAGACATCGGCCGAATCGAGCATGCGCCTCTCGGATGGGCGCATGCTGTAGGTGTGAGGGCTGGCGCCTACGGGCACCAGGACCTCAATGTTGGCCTGATCACCGGCAACCTCATGGGCGATGAGCGCCAGTGGATGAATGCTGGTCAGTATGGTCGGACGTGCCACGGCGGCGGGGGCCATGAGCACAGCCAGGAGAAGTATGATGAGCCCTCGCTGGAGCAGCCAGGAGACGCACTGGCGAACGGCGATCGGCATGAAGTACGCTCCGAAGGTTATAACATAACATTGTATTAAGCCGGCAATTGTAAGGAATTTTCCCTGAATGTGCTATCGTCTTTTCCAGCCAGGTTAATGAGATGAGGAGATGTGATGTCTCTCAGACACAAAGTTATTCCGGTAACGCTTTTCGAGCAGAATTGTACTCTCGTATGGTGTGACAAGACGCGCGAAGGCGCTCTGATTGATCCGGGTGGGAGCGTTGATGAGCTGTTGGCGGAAGTGCGCAGGCAGGAGCTGACTCTGACCAAGGTGCTGCTCACTCATGCCCACATCGACCACGCCGGTGGCGTGGCGGAGCTTTTGCGGAAGCAGTCGGTGCCCGTTGAAGGGCCGCACCAATCCGACGGTTTCTGGATCAACGCGATGGAGCAGCAGAGCCAAATGCTCGGACTGCCAGCGGCGGAGCCCTTTCAGGTGAGCCGTTGGCTGGAGGAAGGGGATACGGTCACGGTTGGCGAAGAGGTGTTCAAAATCATTCACTGTCCGGGACATTCTCCGGGGCAGGTCGCCTTCTGGCATGAACCTTCGCGGTGGATTCAGGTGGGAGACGCGCTTTTCGTGGGCAGTATCGGTCGTACCGATCTGCCGGGTGGTGATTACGCCACGGC